>NZ_SMMD01000467.1 GCF_009711475.1 Fulvivirga aurantia | reverse complement strand
ATTTTGTTTTCTGTTGCAGCAACTTATGCGCAATCTGGAGAGATTACAGGACGAGTGCTTGATGCGAGTGGAGAACCACTCATTGGTGCTAATGTGGCTATTCAGGGTACTACTCAAGGTAGCACAACCGATGTTTACGGAAACTTTACCATTAGGAGACTGGAAAACCGTCAATATACCATTGTTGTAACTTATGTAGGCTATGACGAAATGGTTCAGAATGTAGATGTGTCAGGAGCTACCGATTTAGGTACTATCTATTTAACACCATCTATGTTATTCTTATCCAATCAAGTAGTTATTTCTGCTACAAGGAGAGCCGAAAAGCTGACTGAGACGCCAGCAACCATTCAGGTAATTAGTTCTAAGCAAATAGCTGAACTTCCTTCGTTTAATCCAGGAGAATTGCTTGCCAGATTAAAAGGGGTTGAGTTTGTAAGATCTGGTGTTGTGGGTACCGGAGTAAATATCCGGGGTTTCAACAGTAATTTCAACGCTAAAAATCTACAGATTAATGATGGTAGATATGCAACCTTAATTGCCACAGGTCTTCCTTTTGGGCCATTATCTACAATAATAAAAGAAGATGTTGATCGTGTGGAGGTTATTCTGGGACCAAATGCCGCGCTTTATGGGCCAAATGCTCATAACGGACTTGTAAACACCGTATTAAAAGATCCCAGAGCTACACCAGGTACTACGTTTGCACTGGGTGCTGGAAATCAGAGTATGTTTACCAGTAGGCTGAGGCACGCCCAAAAAATCAATGACAAATGGGCATTTAAAATCATAGGTGAATACACCAGAGGTGAAGAATTTGAGTTTGCAGACTCTGTTTATATCGATAGGCAAGATGCTGCTGGCAACCCTGGCCCTGACGGAACACCAGAAGGGTACGAGGAATTGGAATTAGATAATGATTTTGAATTCCTCAAGGGAGGAGCATCAGTCTACTATAGTGTAAATGATGATTCTGATATCATACTAGGTTATACGGGAAGTAATAGCACTTACCTTGCACCTACCAATGTAGGTAGAAATCAAATTATTGACTGGAAGCTCAACGTATTCTCGTTAAAATACACTTCTCCGCACTGGTTTGCTCAAGCTTACATGACAACCAGTAAGACGGATGATACTTATGCAATCGATGAGCGCACCAAACAATACTATCGACTCTTAGATGCCGGTATGTCAGATTCGGAAGCACGTGGTGAGCAGTCTTACGCTAGTGGGGCCAGGTTTATAGATGACTCACAGCGTTATAATGCAGAAGTTCAATATAATAATGAGTTTGGTGACTTTGCCCTGGTTACAGGCGCTCAATGGCAAAGAGATTTAGCCAATAGTCATGGCACGTACCTTTTAGATAAAAATGAAGAAGACTATATACAAATAGATCAGGTTGGGGTTTATGCTCAGGGAGAATATGACTTCGGAGGTGGACTCAAAGCAACAGCTGCCTTTAGAGGAGATAATCACGAAGTGTATGGGTTCAATTTTGTTCCCAAAGTTGGGTTGGTAAAATCTGTTGAAAATGGTGCCTTCCGCCTGACATACAGTGAAGGTATAGCCGCACCAACCATTCTTAACATGTACGGTAACCTTTTCTCCGGTTTAATCTTGGGTAATGCTGAAGGATTTACATTAAATGACGGTTCAGCAATTGAAAAACAAAAGGTAGAAAAAATCAAATCTTTTGAGATAGGGTATAAAGGTCAGGCAATTGATAAACTTTATTTAGACGCTAATGCCTTTTATAATATGTCAGAAGATTTTTTAAGCCCTGTTACAGTGGTGGGAGTCACAACTCAAAGGGGTGATCAGCCCATTTCTGAAGTGCAAAGTGGATACGGTGTTTTTGGAGGCTTGGTAGCTACTTATGTTAATTTTGGTCAGATTGACACCTATGGATTTGATTTAGGACTAAACTACAGATTCAGCAACAAGGTGAATTTAGATTTCAATTACTCTTATTTCGACTACGCTGTTGATGAAGACAATCTGGAAGAAAATGATTTTAACAATGACGGTGAGGTCAATAAACTGGATGTGTTAGTAAACGCTCCTACGCATAAAGCCGGAATAGGATTAAACTATAGCGATTCTAAATGGTTTGGAACGGTATTCGCGAGATGGGTTCAGGAATACGACTATTTTTCTAGCTTTCAGATTGCTGCAGAAACGCAGGACCTTGTATATCGAGGAACTCCTGTTGTTGAAGATGCAAGGAGTACTGATACGTGGAATTACGGCCCTCTTGGCGGTTTCGTAGATGTCGATCTTGGACTAGGCTATCACTTCAACGAGAAATTTACTTTATCTGGACAGGTTACCAACTTGTTTGATGCCGAGTTTAGAGAGTTTACAGCTTCTCCATTTATCGGAAGACTTTACTCTATTGAACTTAAAATTAACTTACCAGAAATCAAGTAAATTTTTTTCTTCATAGATTGGTTAAAGCACCCTGACTCATGTCAGGGTGTTTTGGTTTAAATCAGGGATTACATTTTTTGCAGATATAGCTACTCCTATAGTTGTCGGCCTACTGTAAATTCACACGACTTTTTAATAATAATATTAGTAAAAACTAAATATATTAGTAATTGTATATCTTTGTAGTATGCAGTTTGAACCGGGGATATACAAGATTGAGGACAGGGGAGTATTTAAGAAATGTTATTATCTACATGTGACTGTCTCTGAAGGTAAGAAGTTTTATCAGATAAACGCCAGTTTGGCCCAGCCTACCAGCGCGGCCCATATTTTAGATCACTATAAATTAAAAAAGAGCCTGCGCAGACCTTTGCAAATAAAAAAGGTTAAAATCACTTTAGAGTGGACGGATATTGATGACGATAATTTTGAAATGGCTACCAGTGACATCCAGATGCTTCGGAGACTATTTGAAGAATACCCTGAGCTAGCCAGGGCTTTTGGGTCCAGGAAGTTTAAGACGGATTGACGATTAAATTTTTCAGAGGCACTCCCACCCACACCTTAAGAATTCTAAT
>NZ_SMMD01000475.1 GCF_009711475.1 Fulvivirga aurantia | reverse complement strand
TCATTTTTAAATTTATCTCTATATTACAATTTCGACTCAAGGTAAGATCATGTTAAATAAACAATTAGAACACTTTCGCAATTTGGTTTCACTGGCTATGGCCGATGGAAAACTCGCTGATGCTGAGCGTGTTTACCTCTCAAAAGTAGCTTTTAGTAAAGGGATTCCTTTAGATAGAATGAATGTTATGCTCGAAAGAGCACACGAATATGCTTACCTCATTCCGCAAAATTCTGAGGAAAAAGAAAAGCAGTTAAGTGAAATGATTGAGTTTGCACTGGTAGATGGTGATTTTGCCAAAGCAGAAAGAGAGTTGATCATGACAGTTGGAGACCGCCTGGGTTTTAGCACAGCTGATATTGAAAAAATAATAGGTAAGCACCTGGTTTCTTAGCATAAACATCACGGGAGTTTTTTGTTAGTATTAGTACAATCAAAGTATTACACTAACCAAAAGCTATGAGCAATCTCGAAATCAAACATGATGTTGATAAGCACTTATTTTTTGTAAAAGTAAAAGGAGGCAATGCTGAGTTGAAATACGAAAGGCACAGCGACCAATACTTAGATTTTCTTGGCACATATGTACCTTCTGAGTCACGTGATTTGGGGGTAGGAGAGTCGTTGGTAGAGCATGCCCTCAATTTTGCCAAAGAACGCGGATTAAAAGTAAAGCCTACTTGCTCCTTTGTTGATTCATACATAAAAGAAAACAAGCAGTTTGCCGAACTTAAAGTATGATAAGCTATAATTAGACATTCATAATAGTTTTCTTTGCCTGATAAATCAATAAATATGACTATTTCAGGCCAAATCATAGATATACACAATCATCGAATTTTTAGTGGAGAAGTAATCGTCAAAGACGGGCGAATCAAAGAAATCAGGGAGATTGAAACGGCTCCTGATCAATATATTTTGCCTGGTTTTATAGATGCTCACGTACACGTGGAAAGTTCTATGCTCGTCCCATCAGAGTTTGCTCGCCTGGCTGTAGTGCATGGCACAGTGGGTACTATCTCAGACCCTCACGAAATTGGTAATGTGCTCGGCATCGAAGGTGTGGAGTATATGATCGATAATGGAAATAAAGTGCCGTTTAAATTTTATTTCGGGGCACCTAGCTGTGTGCCGGCCACTCCTTTTGAAACTGCCGGAGCTGAAATCAATGCTGAAGATGTCAAGTACTTATTAGAGAAAAAAGAGGTGGTTTATCTGGCAGAAATGATGAACTGGCCGGGCGTACTGAATCGGGATGAGGAAGTTTATGAGAAAATTGCTATAGCTAAAAAGCTAAATAAACCGGTTGATGGTCATGCGCCAGGCCTCAAAGGTGATGATGCTAAAAGATACATTGAAGCTGGTATATCAACCGACCATGAATGTTTTACAGCCGAAGAAGCCTTAGATAAGCTCAAAAATGGCATGAAAATATTAATCAGGGAGGGAAGTGCTGCTAAAAATTTTGAGGCATTGATTGATTTAATGAATGATCATTCGTCTCAAATGATGTTTTGCTCAGATGACAAACACCCCGATAACCTGGAGGAAGGCCACATCAATCAATTAGTAAAACGAGCTTTAGAAAAAGGGATAGATTTATTTAAAGCGCTCCGGGCGGCTTGTGTAAACCCGGTAGAACACTATAATATGAATGTTGGACTCCTAAGAGTTGGTGATCCTGCCGATTTTATTGTTGTCGATGATATTCAAGCTTTCAAGGTAAACCAGACCTATATAGATGGTGAATTGGTAGCGAAAGAAGGAAAGACACTTATAAATGCTGTTGAAAACTCAATAATTAACAATTTCAAGGCATCCAAAACAAAGGCCGTTGATTTTAAAGTAGCGGCCAAGCCTGGCCAAATTAGAGTTATAGAAGCTGAAGATGGCCAATTGATCACCAAAGAATTGCTTGCTTCTCCCTTAGAAGAAAAGGATGAAATAAAATCTGACGTTGACAATGACATTTTGAAAATGGCGGTAATCAACCGGTATGAGAACAAACCTCCGGCCATGGCATTTATCAAAAATGTTGGCCTCAAACAAGGAGCGATAGCGTCATCAGTAGGTCATGATTCTCACAATATAATTGTTGTTGGTGTAGATGATGAAAGTATGGCCAAAGCAGCAAACCTTATTATTAAGGCAAAAGGCGGAGTTTCTGCGGTTACAGATGGTGAGCAAGATATTGTACCTCTGCCTGTTGCAGGAATTATGTCACCAAATGATGGATATGAAGTGGCTAAAGCCTATAAGTCTATTGATAAAATGGCTAAAGATATGGGCAGTACTTTAGAGTCTCCTTTTATGACCTTATCATTTATGGCTTTACTGGTTATACCTGAACTAAAACTAAGTGATAAAGGACTGTTTGACGGGCAGAAATTTGAATTTGTAGATATTTTCAGTGAAGCATCCTAACGATCATTACTACCTTATCACGTTTCAATACCTGGGTTTTAGATACCATGGCTGGCAACGGCAACCTCACGTTAAAACCGTGCAGGGCATGGTGGAAAAAACAGTAAATTATGTTTTAAAAGATAAGCCTTTCAAGGTTTTAGGAGCTGGTCGTACCGATGCTATGGTTTCAGTAAATAACTCTGCCTTTCAGCTGATCTTAAGAGAAGAGGTATCTATAGACAAGTTTTTCAAAGCGTTAAACGAAAATCTGCCACCAGATATAAAAGCCTTGGAAATCAGTAAATTGTCTGATTCCGATTCATTTAATATTATTCAGGATGTAGCGGAGAAGGAATATTTGTATTACTTCACTTATGGTGAAAAAATGCATCCATTTTGCGCGCCTTTTATGACTTACGTGCGAGAGGAGCTTGATATTGAAAAAATGTCTGAAGCAGCCACTCACTTTGAGGGTAAACATGACTTTCAGCGTTTTTGTGAGTCCAGCGACAGTCAAGATGATTTTGTGCGCAGCATAACAACTTGTGTTTTAGCGGAAAATACAGAGTTAAAGGCAAATTTTTTTCCTAAGAAAAGTTACGTACTTCGGGTAGTAGGCAAAGGTTTTTTACGCTACCAGATTAGGTATATGATG
>NZ_SMMD01000341.1 GCF_009711475.1 Fulvivirga aurantia | reverse complement strand
TTTGACGTTTAAAAGTTAAAATCTCCTTTTTTTATGAAAAGAATCCTGTTGGTAGCGACTCTCTGCTTGAGCTTTGGCTTACTTCATGCTCAGGATTCTTTAATTGTAAAAAGTATATACTTTGGTGGTGGAAGTTATTATATCGATGGCCAGCAGATTGAGGAATTAGAGACTTTTATCGACCAAATCGAGCGCATAGAAAATTATGAGATCATAATCTTCAGTCATACCGACAATATAGGGGGGAAGGAGTACAATGAGTGGCTTTCTCAGATGAGAAGTACTTCGGTGGTTAAGGAACTATTAGAAATCAATGTACCTGAAGAATTGATTGAGATCAGAGACTTTGGTTTTTCTAACCCGCTTTATACAAATCGCACCCACAATGGTAGAGTAATGAATAGGCGAGTTGATGTGATCTTGTCGCCTATTGTATTTTGATTATTTAGTCGTTTTGCCCTCGTACATATCTGTAAATGATTGGTCTATAGGTTCCCACAGCTCAATTTTATTACCTTCCGGGTCTAGTATATGAACAAATTTGCCATATTCATAACTTTCAATTTCATCTAATACTTTAACCCCATTTTCCTTCAGCTCTTCTACCAGTTCTTCTATGTTCTCAACTCTAAAATTGACCATAAACTGTTTCTCAGAAGGCTCAAAATAAGTCGTTTTCTCTTCAAAAGGACTCCATTGAAGGTATGCTTTCTGGTCGGGTTTGTCAGACTCTCTAAACTCAAATAAAGAGCCATATTCGTTGGTGACCAGGCCTAGATTTTTGTCATACCAATCTTTTATTTTTTGAGGCTCTTTGCATTTAAAAAATATACCTCCTATTCCAGTTACTTTCTTTTTAGACATTATGCAGTTTGTTTAGGTTTTGAAACTATAAATGAGAATGACGAAACAATGGTGATTATAAGCCCAATGAGCCAAACCGTAAAAAACATGACGAAAAACTGAATGGTAGGGTTCATAAACATTTCTTTCTGAGACTCCATCTCTGCTTTGGCTACTTCGTACTCTGTAGCAGTCATAGATTCTTCCAGTTTTTGTAGTTCGTGCTGGTAATAACTATCCATAAATGTAGGGTCTATATACTCAACATAAATCACATTGTATAAGCCAAATGTTATGGATGGGAAAACAGCGATAAGTAAACCAACCTTCAAGGCTTGCCAAAAATTAATACTGCCATTTAGATGTTCATTTTTATACTTTTTTATACCAAAATAAATGGTGGTTAATGAAAGTATAATAGAGGTGTAGCCAATTATTTCACCCACATCGTAATTTTCCTCTGAGGTACCTAGTACAATAAGCGAGGCTACTGAAATGATAATTAAGATGCCTGCTGAAAATAGGCCGTAACGAATGATAATTTTTGTATTCATAATAACGTACTTTTTTTCTATGCAAGTAGGTAAAACTGTAAGAAACGCCTTTCATACTTAAGTATGAATTACATTTTTGGTACTTAAGAGTGAGATAAAATACCTATTTCTCGCGCCTTTTTAAGGGCTTCTGTTCTGCGTTTGGCATTGAGCTTACTCAATAAATTTGATACATGTGTTTTAACAGTATTCTCCGAAATATGAAGACTTTCTGCAATTTCATTATTTGATTTTCCCAGTGCCATTTGCCCCAGCACTTCTAACTCTCTTTTGCTAATTCCTACTTCATGAGCAGATGACACATTCAATGCTTCTTTATCATTTGTTGGTTTGCGAGCTAAAACACTGCCTACATATACTCCAAGTATAATAAATGCTGTAGCTGCGACAACTACAATAACTTCTTGTTTCAAATTAGAAAGAAACAGCGAATACTCTGTGAGTTTTATGAGAA
>NZ_SMMD01000937.1 GCF_009711475.1 Fulvivirga aurantia | reverse complement strand
TGAACAGCAAAGATTTGCCATCAGTTAATTCTACATAATAATTGCCAGACACCTCTTCATAGCTTAATTGCTTGTTTTCACTATATGTGGCTGTGGCAACTTTACTTTTTGCGTCATCATGCTGCTGAGCACTACTACATTGCGCATAAAAACACGCAATGAGTAGCAATCCAGCTATTTTAAAACTATTCATGTATTGTAATTTTTTCAATTTTATCACCTTGGTCGATGTCATCAATCACATCTTGTCCTTCAACAACTTTGCCAAAACAAGTGTGATTTCTATCCAGGTGAGAGGTATTGTCACGGCTGTGGCATATAAAAAACTGGCTTCCACCTGTGTTTCTTCCAGCATGCGCCATTGATAATACACCTCTGTCGTGGTATTGATTTTCACCATCCAATTCGCAGTCTATGGTGTAGCCTGGTCCGCCAGCACCAGTGCCATCTGGGCAGCCGCCCTGAATCACGAAATTTGGTATTACTCTGTGAAAGGTAAGGCCATCATAAAAGCCAGCCTTGGCCAGTTTAATAAAATTGTCAACAGTTTTAGGAGCATCTTCAGTGTAGAACTCCACTTTCATGTTACCCTTACCTGTTTGTATTTCTGCTGTTTTCATAGTATTGATTCTGATTTTGAATTTAAACTTAACGTATTCTAAAAACTCTGATTTAAATAGGTAACAAAACTATCGAAAATGTCTCTTTTATTAACTCTAAAAAGTAAGCTTTACAACTCCTCTTACATTAAAACTCCAAAGTAAGCTGCACGCTTTTTTCCTCTTCTTTTACCAAATCATGGTTGAGATTAGAGAGTGCCAGACCCAGTAATCGGATGCCTTTGTCTAAAGTAACAAGTTCGACTAACTCATCGTAAAGTGTTGCTATTTGCTCAGGTGTTTCAATCCAGTAGTCTACAGTTTTGCTTCGGGTAATTTGTTGAAAATCAGTATACTTTACTTTTAGTGTTAGTGTTTTTCCTTTGGTCTTAGAGCGCTCGATTCTACCTTTAAGTGTTTCATTGATTTTCGATAATTGATCAAGTATTTCTTCCCTCGTAAGCAGGTCTTTAGAAAAGGTGTTTTCCGCTCCCAGCGATTTTCTAATACGATTAGGGTTTACCTCTCTGTTGTCAATAGCTCTGGCAATTCTGTAATAATACCTACCGGATTTACCAAACCTATCTATAAGCGAGTATTCGCTCCATTTTTTAAGATCAAGACCTGTATTGATGCCCATCTTGTGCATGCGTTCAGCAGTCACCTTGCCTATACCAAAAAACCGTTCTATAGGTAGTTTCTCCACAAAGGCTTCAGCATCATCAGGAGCGACCAGAAAGTAGCCATCAGGCTTATTTACATCAGAAGCTGTTTTGGCCAAAAATTTATTCATAGAAATACCTGCTGAGGCGGTAAGACCAGTCTGCACTTTAATTTGTCTCCTGATTTCCTGAGCTATGATCGTTGCCGATGGCATTTCCTTTTTATTGGTAGTTACATCGAGGTACGCCTCATCGAGCGACAATGGCTCTACAAGATCTGTATATTCATAAAAGATATTCCTGATTTCCTGAGATACAGCCTTATACGCATCAAAACGCGCCTTTACAAAAATCAGATGCGGACACTTACGCGCTGCAATTTTAGAAGGCATAGCCGATTTTACTCCATATTTCCTCGCTTCATAGCTGGCTGCGGCCACCACACCACGCTCAGAACTCCCACCCACCGCAATAGGTTTACCTCGAAGTTCCGGATTATCGCGCTGCTCTACAGAAGCGTAAAAAGCGTCCATATCTATATGTATGATTTTTCGCAAAGTGGTCTTTTATCTGAGTACGGTTGGTGTAAAGTTATGTATACGACCGCTTATATAATTAGCTTTTGATTTCGACATTGTTTTAAACAATTTAAATCGAGCAAAAGGTCAAAAAACTGCCTTTTATAATTCATTTAGTAAAACCAAACAAAGGAGGAAACTTGAAAAGAAGAGATTTTGTCCAATTAGCCGGGTTAGGAGCTGGAGCGTTTATGCTTCCTACACACCTAATGGGTAATTCAATTCCTGTAGAGGCATTATTAGCCCCTGGGATGGACGTAGCCACGAAAAAACAGATGGCCGATGTTGCACTTAATACTGCACGTTCGCTAGGTGCCAGCTATGCAGATGCGCGTATTGGCAGGTACTTAAATCAATATGTGTTTACTCGTGAAGATAAAGTACAAAACGTTGTCAATACAGAGTCGTTTGGTATAGGTGTGAGAGTGATTGCCAACGGGACATGGGGTTTTGCCTCCACAAACTCAGTTACACCTGATGGTATAAAAAAAGCTACAGAACAAGCTGTCGCTATCGCTAAAGCCAATTCAAAAATTCAAAAAGAGCCAGTGAAGCTTGCTCCGGTACAAGGCCATGGTGAGGTAAGCTGGAAAACACCTATTAAAAAAGACTTCAAAGATGTACCAGTCTCTGAAAAAGTAGACTTACTGCTCAAAGCCAATGCTTCTGCTATGGAAAATGGAGCCAATTTTGTGAATTCGGCCCTGTTTATGGTCAATGAGCAAAAGTATTTCGCGTCTACAGAAGGGTCATATATCGATCAGGATGTACACAGAATATGGCCAACATTTGGCGTAACTGCCATCGACCGATCTGCCGGTAAATTTAAATCGAGACAGGCCTTAAGTGCACCAATGGGTATGGGCTATGAGTATATGGATGGTCTTGCATCAGAAAAAATTGAAGGACCTGAAGGGCTTAATTTATACAGAAACAGCTACGATATTGTAGAGGACGCTACGCTTGCCGCTAAACAAGCCAAAGAAATGCTTTCTGCAAAATCTGTAGACCCCGGTAAGTACGATCTTGTTTTAGAGCCAAATCACCTGGGGCTCACAATTCATGAGTCAGTTGGTCACCCACTGGAGCTCGATCGTGTATTAGGCTATGAAGCCAACTATGCAGGTACAAGCTTTGCAACCTTAGATAAGTGGAAAACCAAAGACTTCAATTACGGTAGTGATATTGTAAATCTTGTGGCTGATAAAACACAGCCTCATTCTCTAGGTCAGGTTGGCTATGATGATGAAGGGGTGAAGTGTAAGAAATGGGATCTGGTAAGAAATGGTACTTTGGTAAACTACCAGGCGATAAGAGACCAGGCGCATATTATCAATGAGGATGAATCTCATGGGTGTTGCTATTCACAGAGTTGGAATGATGTGCAGTTTCAGCGTATGCCTAATGTGTCTTTAGAAGCTGGTACAGAACCATATTCTGCCAAGCAAATGATAGAGGATACCGAAAAAGGCATATATATCGCAGGTCGTGGATCTTACTCAATAGACCAGCAGCGGTACAACTTCCAGTTTGGTGGTACTGTTTTCTATGAAATCAAAGATGGAAAGATTGCAGGTATGTTAAATGACGTGGCTTACCAGTCTAACACACAAGAGTTTTGGAACTCATGTGCTAAGATTTGTGATAAAGATGATTATCGACTTTTCGGTTCATTCTTCGATGGCAAAGGTCAGCCTTCTCAAATTAGTGCTGTCTCTCATGGTAGTTCAACGACACGTTTCAATGGCGTGAATGTGATCAATACTGGTCGAACTATCTAGGTTTAATTGTTTAACGAAATAAGAATTTAAAAAATGGCAATATATACTAAAGAAGAGGCAAGAGCGATAATGGAGAAAGCGTTGAGCTTTTCTACGGCCGATTCGTGTGAAATAAACCTTAGTGGTTCTGAAAGTGGCAATATACGTTATGCCAGAAATACAGTAAGTACTGCAGGGCACAGGTCAAATCAAACGTTAGTGGTGCAGTCAAGCTACGGCAAAAGATCTGGTACTGCTACAGTTGATGAATTTGACGATGCTTCTCTGGAGCGTGTAGTAAAGCGTGCTGAAGAGCTGGCAAAGCTTTCGCCTGAAAACCCTGAATTTATGGAGCCGCTAGGTCCGCAGGAGTATGATGAGTCTACTACCTATGTTGAAGCAACAGCCAAAATTACTCCTGAGCAGCGTGCTGAAATAGCAAGAGCAAGCATCGAACCTGCCAGGGCTAAAGACGTAACGTCAGCGGGCTTTTTAAATGATTCAGCCGGTTTTAGCGCTATGATGAACTCAAATGGCCTATTTGCTTACAACCAGGCTACTAATGCTAGTTTCTCCGTAACCATGCGTACCAATGATGGCACAGGTTCCGGTTGGGCCACAAGAGATGCTAACGATATCGCAAAACTCAACGCAGAGGAAGCTTCCAAAAGTGCGATTGATAAAGCCTTAATGTCACGTAAGGCCAAGGCAATTGAGCCTGGAAAATATACTGTGATTTTAGAGCCAGCAGCCTCTGAACAGCTTTTAGGTAACATGTTTGGCTCGCTCAACGCCCGGACTGCTGACGAAGGCAGAAGTTTTATGTCTAAAGAAGGCGGTGGTACTAAATTAGGAGAAAAAATCGTTGACGAGCGTGTCAACATTTGGTCTGATCCACGTCATCCTGAAGTGCCAACTGCACCCTGGAATGGCAACGGCCAGCCAGTGAAGAAAATGAACTGGATTGAAAACGGTGTGGTAAAAAACCTGGCATATAGCCGATATTGGGCTGAACAGCAGGGCAAAGATGCCGTGCCTTTCCCCAGTAATGCTATTATGGAAGGTGGAGACGCTTCGCTGGAAGACATGATAAAAGATACCAAGCGAGGTATATTGGTGACCAGACTCTGGTATATCAGAACAGTTGATCCGCAGACTTTACTATACACTGGTTTGACCAGAGACGGTACTTTCTTTATCGAAAACGGTAAATTGAAGCATCCGATTAAGAATTTCCGTTTCAACGAAAGTCCTATTATTATGCTTAATAATCTGGAGACTTTGGGGCAACAGGTGAGAATCAACGGAAATCTCATTCCATATATGAAGGTGAGAGATTTCACTTTTACCAGCTTGTCAGACGCTGTTTAAAATTTAGTAAAAGAAAGAAAGGCTTTATCTAACAGGTAAAGCCTTTTTTGTTATTATATAAATGGTAACGTTTTAAGCCGGTATTGCAACCGCTTAAATAATGCTATTTGATATAGCCAACAGATGCTTGCAATTTTACTTTAAGGCCACGATGGAAAATGTTTCATTAAGACAAATTGATCAGGGCGACCTGGAAGAATTACAGCGAATAGGTAAAGAAACCTTTTCTGAGTCATTTGGTGCGCTTAATACTGCAGCTGATATGGACAAATACTTAAATGCAAGTTTCAGTTCAGGTCAACTGCTTACTGAGCTAAATGATAATGAGACAGACTTCTATTTTGCAGAATTAGAAAATGAGGCCGTGGGATATTTAAAAGTAAACTGGGGAAAGGCTCAAACAGAGATTATTGCTCCTAATATGCTGGAAATTGAGCGCATTTACGTTTTAGCATGGTATCAGGGTATGCGTATTGGCCACCAACTATATGAGAAAGCGATAGAAATAGCTAAAAATAAAGGATTTTCTAAAGTATGGTTAGGTGTTTGGGAAAAGAACAGAAGAGCTATAAAGTTTTACGAAAGGCTGGGCTTTAAGGCATTTGATAGCCATGATTTTTTATTAGGCAACGACAGGCAAACCGACATATTGATGCGTTTAGATTTGAATGGATAGGGAGAGATGAATAGAGTAAAATATCTAAATCGAGATAATGCCTTCTTTTTTACGAGGCTGCAATACGATTCTGGCGATTGGGATGTCGACCAGCGAATGCCTTCTAACGTGCTAAATTCTCTAGTCGAATATACCACGCTCAAGGTAGACACTGAGGAGAATATTATTCCACTAAGTAGCGACAAAATATTTGAATGCCCTTTTTGCTATATGGCAGGGCATAAACTAGTGCAGTTTTCTAAAAAAGAAAGAGAAAACTTTAAGGCGTATGTAGAAAATGGAGGCTTTGTGTTTTCTGATGATTGTAACCATGACATTGACGGTCTTTATGCAAAATCTTTTGAATCGCAGATGGCCGCTATTTTTGGGAATGATGCCTTGAAAAAACTGCCAAATAATCACCCAATCTATAGGTCATTTTTTGAGTTTGAGGATGGGCCACCCACAACTTCTCAGGAGTTGAATGGCTGGGGGGACGATTTAGTACACGATTACCTAAAAGCCATAGAGATCGATGGGCGTATTGCGGTGTTATACAGTAATAAAGACTATGGCTGTGAGTGGGACTATGATTTTAGAAACAAGCGTTGGTATAAGATAGACAATACGCGTTTTAGTGTAAACATTGTAATGTATGCTTTGACCTCGTAGACGGCTCGGGGCAGAAAATAGAAATCGATGAACGAAGAACTCATAAAAGAGGAGAAAGAAGTAAGCCAGTTGATAAATAAACTGGACACGCTAAAAAAAGAAATAGCCAAAGTAATTGTTGGTCAGGAAAAGACTATAGATCAGTTGCTAATCACGTTTTTAGCAGGTGGGCATGCTTTGCTGGAAGGTGTTCCCGGTTTAGCCAAAACATTGATGATTAGAACCTTATCCCAGGCTATTGATCTTGATTTCAGACGTATACAGTTTACGCCAGACCTTATGCCTTCAGATATTGTGGGCACAGAGATTTTGGAAGAAGATCATTCTACGGGCAAAAAGTTTTTCAAATTTAACAAAGGGCCAATATTTTCAAATATTGTGTTGGCTGATGAGATCAACAGAACGCCACCCAAAACACAGGCGGCCTTGTTGGAAGCCATGCAGGAGTTTGAAGTGACTTATAGTGGACAAACCTACCCTTTAGATCGCCCATTCCTAATTTTAGCCACTCAAAACCCAATCGAGCAGGCAGGTACATTTCCTCTGCCAGAGGCGCAACTCGACCGCTTTTTGTTGTACATACAGATCGACTATCCGGAAGAGCAGCAGGAGCTTAACATTCTAAAAAGTACAACTGGAGGCAAATCAGCTTCTGTTGAAAAGGTAATGGCAGGAGAAGAGATCATAAAGCTGCAGTCATTAGTTCGTCAGGTGCCTATTAGTGATGATTTGGTTGGTTTTGTCAATCAGGTGATAAGAGCAACCAGACCAAAAACTACAGCCATAGATTATGTGAAAGATTGGGTGAGTTGGGGAGCAGGCCCAAGGGCTGGTCAGGCCATGATATTGACAGCCAAAGCTCACGCATTATTGCAAGGAAGATATGCAGTTACAAAAGCAGATATAGACACAGTGGCTTTGCCCGTTTTAAGGCATAGAGTGCTGGTCAATTTTAAGGCTGAAGCAGAGGGCGTAACCTCTGACGATGTAACGAGCCATTTGTTGAAAACCATCAACTTGTCGATTAACGGAGCAGGGTAGCCACTATCAATAAAACATATGAAAACCGATTATCGCGACCTACTCAAGCCAGAGATACTGCATAGTATCAAAGGACTGGAATTGATTTCCAGAGTAATCGTAGACGGTTACTTATCGGGTCTAAATCATAGCACAAGAGTAGGGGCCGGTATGGAGTTTAGCCAGTATAGAAGCTATGAACCTGGTGATGATTTGAGGTTACTCGATTGGAAAATGCTGGCACGATCGGGGAGATATTACATCAAGCAGTCAGAAATAGAAACTAATATTTCAGTTAAGTTTATTATCGATGCAAGCAAGTCGCTGCTTCATCAGGAAGAGGGCTTGACTAAAATGGATTACATCCGGGTTTTAGTAGCCTCTGTAGCTTATTTAGCCCAACATCAAGGGGATGCCATTGGCTTGTACGCACTCAACGATCATGATTTTTACAGCGTTTATCCACGTGTTGAAAAACAACATTTCAATCGTTTTTTACATCAACTGGTAGAGATTGACAACAAAGGTAAATGGCCAGAAAATCTTTCATCAACTGAAAATCTACATGACAGGAGGCACAAAGAACTAATTTTTGTGGTCAGTGATATGTACCAGCATAATGATGAGCTTACCAATTTCATCGACAGACTCAAAACAAAGCGTAATGAGGTGGTGGTGCTGCACATTACCTCACCAAAGGAAGAAACCTTAGATTATTCAGGATCAGTTACTTTCGAAGATTTGGAAACTGGTGATAAAATGAAATTAGATGCCAGTGAAGTGCGAAAACAATACCAGTCAAAATTTCAAAATCATATCAGTCGATTACAAAGTGAGATGTTGGAAAATGGCATAGGCTATGAGGTTTTTAATACAGCAAACCACATAGGAGAGGCCTTAGAAATTTTCTTTCAAAAGAGAAAAATGCTGCTATAAATGTCATTTGCTGCACCTACATATCTTATTACACTTTTAGGGCTATTAGTGCCCCTAGCCATCCATTTATGGAGCAAAAAGGAAGGTCGGGTAATTAAGGTTGGCAGTACACAATTTTTGCCTGAGGTGGAGTCTAAACAGTCGAGCAGTTTGCGAATAAATGAGATCATTTTGCTTGTATTAAGAATGATATTAATGGGCTTGCTCTCATTTATTCTAGCACAGCTATTTTTTAAATCTACAGCAAATAATGAAAGTAAATTGGTCTTTATCGATCCTTTAATAGCGGATAGGCCCGAAGCTAATGCTTTACTAGATTCACTGGCCAATCAAGAGTATGAGATTAAAGCCTTTCTGCCTGGTTTTCCAAACTATGACCAAGAGAAACACACCCAATCAGCAGAGAGACACTGGCAATTAGTAGAAGAACTCAACCGAGTAAATGCCCAAGATATTGTTCTTATTACATCTTCAGTACAAAAGTCATTTAAAGGAGCGAGACCAACTAGCCATAGACCTTTATCCTGGATCACTCTAGAAAACCAAGGTACAAATATGTTCTTGGCGTCAGCCGTTCAGGGTAGAGACAGTGTTTATTTAGTAAAGGGAAACTCAAACAGAGAGCATACCGCTTTTGAACGGGATCAAATTCTAAAAGGTGAAATAGAATCAGATTCAGATTCTACATCATTTGATGGACTTAAAGGAACGGTCAGGCTTATAAAAGACACGATAACAGTGCGGATTCATTCGGGTCCTGGGTTTGAAAGAGATGCTATGTACCTGAAAACAGCCGTAGAAAGCATCAGCGAGTTTTCAAGGTACCCGCTGAAAATTTCAGATAACAAGCAAGCTGATTGGCTTTTTTGGCTTTCTGATGAAGAGATAGACGGAAACCAATCAAATCAGATTGTACGATACAAACGTGATACTCTTAGTTGTAGATTGATTATACCTACCAGCGACCCACGCGTGTACCACATTACTGGTCGGCTAAATGTCGTCAATGTGGTAAAAGGAAGTTTTGTTACTCAGCTTTTTAAGGTGATGAGAAAGGAAATTGAAGCCGGAGATCAGATCGAAAAATTTGATCAAAGACAACTGGCCGAAGCGCAATTACAGCCGAATTATGAAGTTAGAAGTCTAAACAGCACAGTTAAAAAACCTATGAATGATTGGCTGTGGCTACTTTTTCTTGCGGTTTTTGCCACAGAGCGTATTGTATCTTATGTGAGAAAACAGTGAAAAAACCACAAACCATATTGACCAAAACAAAAAACTTATGGTTCGCTGTAAAAGTGATTGAGTGTTTACTCTACGGGCTGGGAATTGGTCTTTTTGTATTTGGCCTTACAAGCTTAGAAATTGCTTTAGCTAGCGGATTTATAGCTAGCATCTTATTCTTTTTTCTTTTAAAACCCTGGAAAATTAACCTCCATCATGTAGCCTCGCTTTATGATTTAAGATTAGAAAATGTGGAAAACAGCACCGGAATTCTGCTTAGAGAACGAGAGGAACTGCCGCTGATTGCCAGACTACAATATGAAAAGCTAGCGGGAATAATAGCTAAATCGAAGATTCTATTTCCGCCTAATCACCTTACCAGAGCCACTTTTTTTATCGTTTTAATGATGGCTTTAGGCTTTGTTATAAATCAGATTTTACCTAAGCCGGATGCAGCGTCACTTGTTACACTAGTTCCTGATGAGTCGGAAGATATAATAGAAAATGATAGTATTACGCCCGTTGCTCAGCCAAAAATAGAATCGATTCAATTGTATGTTTCGCCCCCGGCCTATACAGGTCTTCGAGCTTCGACTTCTTCAGATCTAAATATTAATGCTGTAGAGCAGTCATGGTTAACATGGACTGTAAAGACAAATAAGGCCACGGATAGGGTTTTTATTGAAACTTCAGGTAAGTCAACTCAGGAGCTGGTAAGCAAAGAGGGTGTATTTAAAATTTCGGCTAAGGTAAGCGAGAACGGGTTTTATAATTTCAAATTGGTGGGGGCTGACGGTCGTGAATTTACCTCTGAACTTTATAGCATAGAAGCAATAGAAGACACACCACCTTCGGTAGAGTTGAAAGGTATAAAACAGTATACCTCTTTTTCATATTTCGAAAAGAAGCGTGTAAATATCACGTCTCTTATATCAGATGATTTTGGGCTTACCGATGCTTATATCATTGCCACAGTAACCCAGGGAACAGGGGAGTCTGTAAAATTTAGAGAAGAAAAGCTGGATTTTGATAAGAAAGCCAGGGGGACACAAGTGCTGCTGAATAAAACCATAGATCTCGATGAGATGAAAATGAGTCCGGGAGATGAGTTGTATTTTTATGTAGAAGCCATAGATAATAAAAAACCTGATCATCAAAGGTCTCGGACAGAAACCTATTTTCTCAATATTAAAGACACCACAGATATTGAGTTTTCATTGGCGGGTTCTCTGGGAGTAGATTTGATGCCGGAGTATTTCAGAAGTCAGCGACAAATTATAATTGATACCGAAAAGCTGATTGCGGAGCGGCAGAAAATGCAGAAAAAAGACTTTAATTCTCAATCTAATGAACTGGGTTTCGACCAAAAATCATTACGCTTAAAGTATGGTCAGTTTATGGGAGTTGAAAATGAATCGGGCATAGCGATAGAGACCGAAGAGATTGCCGAAGAACTCGAAGAAGACCACGATCCCTTGGCTGAATACTCTCATGATCATGATGGGGACAATGAGCACAACCTGGTGGTAGAAGACGACCACGACCATGGCCATGAAGACGAGCACGATAAAGGTAATATGCTAGACAAATATATACACGCTCATGATGACCCTGAAGAGGCAACTCTTTATACTCAATCAACCAGAAGTATGTTGAAGCAAGCTATGGCTGAAATGTGGGATGCTGAATTGTATTTGAGGCTTTTCGAGCCGGAAAAATCCCTGCCTTATCAATACAAGGCTTTAGAGTTAATAAAGAAAATTAAGAATCAAGCGAGAATTTACGTGCATAGGATCGGTTTTGATCCGCCACCTATCAAAGAAGATAAGCGGCTCACAGGAGATTTAGATGAAGTGAAATCAAGGAGTGCTTCAGAGGATGCCACTGTCGATGATGGCCTGGATCCGTTGAGGAACCTGCTCAATCGTATTGCAACTTTGAATAGGGGAGATTCACTACAAAAATCTGATTATCAGCTATTTGCGCATGCAGCAGATGCACTTTCTCCTCTGGCAGTAGAGCAACCGGTGAAGTATTTAGAATCCTTAGAGAACTTAAAGAAATTAAGCAATAATGAATTTGACCCTGATAATTTGAAAAAAGTACTGGCCAATGTAAGTCGTGCATTGGTTCAAGCTATCCCACCTGAGGTTGATAATTTCAATATTAAAAGCGAGAATAAAAATCAGCTAACTCGTACTTACCTTGACAAATTGAGCGAAGTAATCAATGAATAAGTTCGGAGTGTTGATAGATACTAATTTTGGAGTAGCTATTGGAATAGCCGTAATTCTCCTTCTTCTACTTCTCATCAAAGAGTTTGCAAGAAGCAATAAAAAAAATCTTTGGTTAAGGTTGTTGTGTTCATTACTCGGTGTAATAGCACTTTTTGCTATATGGATTAAACCAGTCATTCAGTTAGAAAGTGAATTGCCTTCAGCCCTATTGTTGACTCAAGGCTATGAAGAGCAACAAATTGATGAGCTGAAAGACCAATACAAGTTTGATGAAATGGCTCAGTATGACTCCCTCAGCTACACTGAGAAAGAGGCATTATTTGCGCAAAATCGAGTGATCATGGTAGGTGATGGTATACCCGAGTATGACCTCCCACTATATCAAGAGCATGATATTACTTACTTGCTGGATAGCTCAAAGACTGGGATTCTAAGGTTCAATTATTCACAAGAAGCCGAAGTAGGAGAGCTACTAGAGGTTAATGGCTTATTGCAGGCAGATTACAACGGCTGGTTGAAACTCAGGGCTTTTGACCAGGTGGTTGATTCCATACAGGTAACAATGGGGCAACAAGCTTTCAAACTTCAAGTGCAAATCAAAAGTGCTGGAAAATATGTCTTTCAGGTACAGGAAGTAAATGAAAAGTCGGAAGTACTCAGGCAGCATGACTTTCCCATTATTGTATCTGACCAACAGTCATATAAAATATTGATGGTCAATGAATTCCCAACTTTCGAGTTGAAGTACCTTAAAAATTACCTGGCTGCAGAAGGGCATGAGCTGCAAGTAAGAAACCAACTTACACGGGGTAGATATAAATTTGAAGCTTATAATACCTCAGTGTCAAGGTTTTATAAACTTTCATCAAATGTGCTTGAAGCTGCAGCGTTACTCGTTATTGACTATCCTTCATTAAAAAGTTTGAGTCGCAATGAATTGAGCATGCTTAAAGAAAGAGTAAGAAACGGATTAGGTGTGTATATAATGCCTTCAGAAGAATTATTTACAGCCAATAACGATCTCATTATAGTAGACTTTGAGCCAACTACATCCGAAGTCGCCTCTGTAAATATGTTAGACAAGCCATATCGAATTGACACTTACGGATATGTCTTTAAAGATCAACCAGGTTTTCAGTTTACTTTTAATAACTTAACGGGGGCAATGCTTTTGGGAGAAGGTCAGGTAGGAGGGAGTGTTTTGCAAAATACCTATAAGCTCTGGTTGGCTGGAGAGCAAACAGCTTATAAAAATCTTTGGAAAAAGCAGTTGGAAGCCCTTTTACCATCAAAACGAGCGACCAGTATTAATTACAACTGGCCTGTTTGTATTGATCAGCCAGTTGACTTTGAGTTTGGAGCTCAGTCAAAACCAATGGTTAATATTGATGGCGTTTCAGTTGCTCCAATCCAGGATATGCATATTTCAGATATTTGGAGCGGTACTTACTGGCCCAAAAGTACAGGATGGCACACTGTAATGATCGAAAACGATACCACCTGGCTATTTGTTAACCAAGATAGTGAATGGGAAGGGGTTGTGAGTTATAATCGAAGTAAAGCCAACAGTCGTGTTTTTAATCATGATACTGAAATACGATTCAAAGTCGATGTTTCTGTCAAAAAAGAGATAGATCCTTTATGGTTTTACCTGCTCTTTTTAATTTGTGTAGGATATTTGTGGTTAGAACCTAAGTTGAGTTAAACATTAATTATTTAGCCTGTATACCGTGAAGAAATCTAAAAAGCTGTTTTTAATTTTTGCTATACTATTTTTTGGAGCCATGGGCTATCTGGCTTATGATATTTCATCTCGTACCACATTTCCGGGATCCAAACCTCAGTTAAAGGAGCGTTTATTAAATAGTGACGAACGAACAGAAGAAAAGTCTGTCGCCAAAGATTCAACAAAACAGGACACCATCAGTGATGAGAATTAGGCTTTAAAAGCTACTCATGTAAGGGAAAAAGCGCATTTATAGCTTTTTTAGACCACTTTTTATTCGTCTGTATATTTTGACAGTTTAACTGCAAAAATAGCACTTGGTCTTGTGAGGGTTTGCCATCTTGCTGTAAGCCTGTATCATTGAAGTATTAAAGCCAACTATAGACAACGATTAATCCCTTGAGGCCAGGTCTTCAAGGGATTTTTTGTGACATATGGTCAAAACATCCATTTTTTTATAAGATCGGGTTTTTAGGTTAGCCCGATCTTTTTTTTCCTTTCCATAAATAGAATATTGAAAAGCGGCTTATCCGTTTATAAGGTATCCTGACCTGTATAATAGCAATCCGACTTACAAAGGTTTTGAATGTGATGGTCACCCTGTATTATTGAAGTATTAAAGCCAACTATAGACAACGATTAACCCCTGGAAGCTAGGTCTTCCAGGGGTTTTTTGTTTGAATAAACTGTGGAATTCAATCCACAAAAAAAGGCAGCACCTACTCAGTGCTGCCTTTAATATTTGGTTATGTTAGATTAGTTTTTCTCACCATCTTCGTCATTATCGCCTTTCAGATCGATATCAACGTCTTCAGTTTCTACTCCCACTTCTTTCTTATTAGCGTCTACTTTTAACTCTACTTTGTCCTTTTCAGTATCCGCAGGCTCAGTAGTAGTGGTTTTCTGTTGCTTATCACAGGCCATCATCATTACCATTAATAACATACCTGATAAAATACTTAACTTTTTCATAATTGATTATTAGTTGTTTTGTTTACTCATATAACATCAAGTCATGTGCCATTTTAGGTACATTCAATCCATGTTTAAACATCTACATCAAAATATTTAGTAAATTATTTATTAGACGAGGCAACCTCTTTATAATCTTTCACCGTGATAGAGGTAAATACCCTGAAGACCAATATAAAACATGAGAGTACTCATTGAAGGATGTAAAAACCATGACAGGGAAAGTCAGCGCTTACTATACAAGCACTACTACTCTTTTGCTATGGCCATTTGTGTGAGGTACTCAGGAAGTGTAGACGAGGCTAAGGAGATTTTAAATGATGGGTTTATGAAGGTGTATTCCAAAATCGATTTATATGATACAAACAGATCGTTTGAAGGGTGGTTGAAGCGGTTGATGATCAATACAGCCATTGATTATTTCAGGTCTCAAAAAAAGTATCAGAACCAGACTACACTCGAAGGTCATGATCAGGCATCAAAGATTTCTATTGTTGATGAGCTCAGCTATAATGAAATTTTGATGCTGGTACAGCAGCTCAGTCCAATGTACAGGGCTGTATTTAGCCTATTTGTAATTGATGGCTATCCACATGAAGAAATAGCTAAAAAGCTTAATATTTCGGTGGGTACGTCAAAATCAAATTTGTCGAAGGCGCGAGCTAATTTAAGGAAGATGCTAAAATTCACAACGCAAGAGGTGTATGAGCAATATATCTGATAAGGATCTGGACAAATTGTTTCAGGAAGCAGCTGCAGGTTTTAACGAACCTATGGATTCCGATCTATGGGCGACAATGGAAATACAGCTGCCTTCTGGTGATATCAATGGCTTTGTATTTTATAAAGTTATTGGCGCTGTAATTATTAGTGTGATTGCGATTCTATCTCTATTGATCGGGACGAGTGGCATAGATGACAAACTCACTCAAGAAAAAGAAATATCGCAAGAAGCCACTCGATCTGCTGAAGGAGATGTTAAGGAGGTGAATACTGATAAGATTTCCAGACAACAGCAACAGAACCTTCCTCATAAAGCTGATTTTAATAAAGAGAACCTGGCTTCACCTCAAAATTCTGATATAAGAACTTCTGCTGAATTAAAACAAGAACAAACCCAATCGATAACCCCTAAAGAATCAGCGCTAAAGCAATCAGACAAATATTTTGTAGATGCAGGTCAAACTACTGACCCTGAATTTATTGAGCATATTGGTGTCGTCACAGATTACCGACACTATATACCAAACTTTAATTTAAATCTAATTACTGAGTCTTCTGAAGAGCAGAAGGAGGCGGGCTATGCCGCTTTTAGTGTGCTGGTCAGCTATTCGCCAGACCTAAGCTCTGTGGGTTTTTTCTCACCTGATAAACCCGGTAGTAATTTGGGACTCTTATTTTCATACCAATTGAGCGACCGCTGGGGGTTCTCAACGGGAGCAATTCTTTCAAGAAAAATTTACTATAGTAATGAGTCCGAAAGCTCATATGGAAGATACAATCAAGACCGCACTGAGCTTGATGCTACATGCCGGGTAATCGATATACCAATTAACGCGCACTATTTTTTCAATCGTTCAGATAAGTCTCAGTTTTATTTTACTACTGGCTTATCGAGCTACTTTATGTTGTCTGAGGATTACGAGTTTCAGTCAACCAACGCGCAAGGCACTGAAAGTTGGACTACAAATTACAGAAATGAGAACAATCATTATTTAGGTATTCTCAATGTAGGGGTAGGGTACGAACGAAAAATCGGCCATAACCTTTCCCTTCAGCTTGAGCCTTTCCTTAAAGTACCATTGACCGGTATTGGTGCAGGTAAGGTCGACTTAGTGTCATCGGGTGCTTTTTTTAATATTAAATATCAATTTCTAAAACAGTAAATCAATGAAATCAATAATTAAGGGGTGTCTGTGTTTTTCAATCATCTTTCTGATTGGTTGTGGAGGGGATAGTGATGATCCGGCACCGACAAGTTGTGATAATTTGCCAATAGTAGAGGTGGTTTCTACATCTGCTACCAGCACCTGTGCTGCCACAGATGGTGAAATAGTGCTTTCGGGTTCCGGTGGCGCTGAGCCTTATGAATTTAGTGTCGATGGCGGCAGTAGCTTCCAGGTTTCGGGAGATTTCCTGACATTAGCGGCAGGTACATACACTGTGCTCACTAAAGATTCCAATGGTTGTATATCTGATGAGAAACAAGCGACTGTAGAGGCTTCGGGCTCTACTTTAGCAGCTTCTGCGACAGCTACAGCAGATACAGAATGCGTTGATAATAATGGTACAATTGAAGTAAACGTTACAGGAGGAGAGCCCCCATATCAGTACGATATCGGTAAGGGTTTTGTATCAAATAACTCATTTGTCGACTTGCCACCTGCCAGTTATGAGGTGATTATTAAAGATGCCACGGGTTGCGCTGTATCAACTACTGCCAGTGTTGCCAAAGGTGATACAGGCACGAGTTATCAAAATCAAGTAAAGTCAATAATTACAGCAAATTGCGCTGTTTCCGGGTGTCATAATGGAGATAATGGAGCCAGTCGGGATTGGACGAATTTTGAAAGATTGCAGGCCGCTGCATCGCAAATCAAATCACGTACTCAAAACGGATCTATGCCACCCAATGGCTCTTTGTCAGAAGCAGAAAAAACATTGATCGCTTGCTGGGTGGATGAGGGCGCTAAAAATAATTAACCATGATCAATCACAAATTATTAGTCTGCGCAATTCTGTTTTTGGCCAGTTACACTACATTGAGCGCTCAAAAATATAAAAGCAGTAGTTCAACGATCACATTCTTTTCTGAGGCACCACTAGAAAACATTGATGCCACTACATCTGAAGCAAGTAGCATTTTTGATGAAAGCACTTCAGAGATCGTCTTTTCTGTACCGATTAATACTTTCGAGTTTGATAAATCACTGATGCAGGAGCATTTCAATGAGAATTACCTGGAATCAGAAAAATACCCAAAGGCTACATTTTCAGGCAAAATCTATGGCTATGATCATACATCAACTGGTCAACAGCAGGTGACAGCGAAAGGTGAAATGACAATTCACGGAGAGACTCAACAAGTAGAAATAACCGGCACACTTCAAAAAAGCGATCAAATCGAGATCAACAGTAAGTTTATGGTCACGCTGGAAGATTATAAAATCAAAATACCTAAAGTGCTATGGAAAAACATTGCTGAAGAGGTGGAGGTCACTGTTAATTTTATTTATGAAAAACTATGAGAAAAGCTTTACTATTCGTTTTGATCCTTGCCAGTAACCTGGCCTACACCCAAGATAATTTACTTGACCTAATTGATGAAAATGAAAAGCCTCAGGAGGTAATGTCTACATTTAAAGGCACTCGTATTATTCTGGGCCACTCGGTGAAAATGAAGGCAAAAAAGGAGCTCGAATTTCTGATCACACATCGATTTGGTAGAATTAATAGTGGTAGTCATAATCTTTGGGGTCTTGATAATGCATTTATTAGACTTGGACTTGAGTATGGACTCTCTGACAAACTTAACATAGGTATTGGTAGAAGCAGTTTTGACAAGACATATGATAGTTTCTTAAAGTATAAATTGGCCAGACAAACTAAGGGTAGCGGTAGCTTTCCGGTTTCTCTTGTACTTTTTAATAGCTTTACCATTAAGACCACTCCAAAATCAGAAGACTCACCAGAGGTGGCGTTTAATGATCGATTGGCTAATGTAAGCCAGCTCTTGATATCGAGAAAAATAAATAGCCTCGTATCGGTTCAGCTTATGCCTACCTACATATACAAAAGCACGGTTGAAGAGGGATTTGAAAATAGTCAGTTAGCCTTAGGGGTTGGGGGTAGAGTTAAGCTCACACCTCGTTTGGCTTTTAATGCAGAGTATTATTATAGGCTAGATGCTCCAGAATCCATCTTTACCAATTCATTTTCATTGGGTTTTGATATCGAAACTGGCGGACATGTTTTTCAATTACATTTCACCAATTCTATCATGACTGTAGAGCGGGCATTTATCACCGAGACATCCGATGACTTCTTTGATGGAGACATTCATTTCGGTTTCAATATTTCAAGAACCTTTAACCTTGGGTCTAAAAAAGAAAAGAGCTGGTGAGGCTACACCTCCATAGACTCAGGCTGCTTGTCTTTCGTATAAGCTCGCTTATCTATTTTCTGTAAATGGTAACTATCAATTTCAGAAATAGCCCTTACATTTAGTTTTTGAAATAGATTATACTTTTCAGTGGTTTTAATCAATCGCTCATCCTTAGCATAAAGCAAGGTGTAATAAAACTGTATAAGTACCTCTTGTTCAGTAAAATGTGACTTGAGTATGGTAAAGTAAAACTCAGGATCATGGCTTTTAGCCTCAACCAATAGTACAAGCGACTTGTAGTTTTCCAGGTAATGCTGAAATGTATTTTTATAACCTTCAAAAACAGACCTGAAACAAGCTTCAAACGACTCATCATCAAGCGCAATACCGCCATCCGCTTTCATTCTTTTCTTTAAAGCAGCAACTTCTTTCTTAAAGTCTTTAAGAATGGCCTGAAAGGCATTTACACTCTTGCCATTGCTTCCTTGTAAAATGTCTCTTATGTTATTCGTTGCATTTATGTGGAAGTTGAGTAGTTGAAAGAAAGTGTTTTCAAATTGCTGAATAGCAATAGTGGTAGATTGACTTTCCATGATCTTACGACTTTCTTTAAGCTCCTCACGTTGCAAGACGAGCTCATGTTTTTGATAAATAAGGGCAAGGAAAAATAAAATTACTCCGGCTAGTGCCCATATGGAACCTACAGTACCTCCCAAAAACTCACCAATGATGCTAAAATTTGCAGGCTGAGTCCAGAAATCAGAATCTCCCTGACTGGCATGTTTGAAAAATAGATAGGCAACAATTACACCTCCGGCTATCGCAGCTATCGCACATATACCCAAAATGTTGGCAAATATATCAGTAAAGGAAGGTCTACGTATTTTCATGGTTTTGATCGTTGAAACTCTGACAATGAGCAATTAAATCTTTGGTTTTGGCGCTATCGAGAGTAATAGCGAATCTCAATATTAGGAATATTATTGTGTTGATCTCTTAAATTTTCTAAGAGTAACCATCAATTAAAGATAAAATGGCAGATTTTTAGTTAAGTGACTGTTGCTGATAAAGTTATTTTTTTAAGAATTGCCACTCATAACCAAGACAAAGGCTTGGTTTATTGGTTAAACTTTGATTGAAAAAGCTTAAATTCCATTTATGGCAAGATCGTCTAAGTATGTGCAGGTCGGCAAACACAAGTTAGAGCTTTCTAATCTTGAAAAACCACTCTATCCTGATGATCATGTGCTAAAAGCAGAAATTATTCAATACTACCTTTCAGTTGGCCCTACTTTGCTTTCTCACGTCAAAGGGCGCCCATTGTCATTGGTGCGTTTCCCCAATGGAATTGATGGAGAGCAGTTTTTTCAAAAAAACCGACCAGATTGGGCCCCTGATTGGATTGACTATGTAGCCATGGGCAGCGATGCCAAAAAAGACTACATCATGGCCACGAATGAAGCTTCTTTAGTTTGGCTTGCTAATCTTGCTTGCCTTGAGCTACACCAGATGCAGGTCAGAAAACCACATTATATAAACCCTGATTATATTGTTTATGACCTTGATCCTCCCGAAGGGTTTAATTTTGATGACCTTAAGGAAATAGCACTTTCTTTAAAGGATCACCTTGAAAGCCTCGGCTATGAAGTTTTCTTGAAAACAACTGGAGGTAAAGGCCTGCACTTACTTACTCCGGTTTTAACACAATGGTCTTATGATGAGTGTTTTAAGGCGGCTCAGGATGCAGCAAGGCCATTTGTGGCAAAGCATACAAATACAACTTTGCATATTAAAAAAGACGCCAGAAAAGGACGTGTTTTAATTGATATTTATAGAAATAGAAATGGGCAAACCATAGTTGCTCCATACAGCCTTAGAGGTAAACCTGGAGCTCCTGTATCAATGCCTATTAGCTGGGATTACCTGGATGATTTACAATCTTCACAAGACTTTCATATAGCTAACGTACCTGCCTATGTGATCGAAGGAGATGCCTGGGAGGGATTTGCAGCATATGCAGTGGCACTTCACACCAAGCGAGATACAGTTATGGTAAATAAAAAGGCCTTAGGTAAAAATGATAAGCACAAAAGCCCGGAACAGCTCGCTGATTACAGTAAGAAGAGAGACTTCACAAAAACACCTGAACCTAAGAGTTTATTTAGTGGGGGAGATGGTACCGGCTTTACCGTACACCGCCACCATGCTTCTCACCTTCATTACGATCTGCGGCTCGAAGAAGATGGCGTACTCAAATCCTGGGCAGTACCTAAAGGTTTACCCCCTCGACCGGGTATTAAGAGGCTTGCTGTGGCTACAGAAGATCACCCAATGGAGTACCTTACTTTTGAGGGAGAGATACCAAAAGGCCAATATGGTGGAGGTAAAATGTGGGTATATGCCAATGGGCGATATGAGATTACTAAACGTAAAAAAGATGGTGGCATTTATTTCAACCTTAACAGCAAGCAGGTAAATGCAGAGTATCGCATGTATCCTATTAAGGAAAAGAAGGAGTGGCTACTAGAAAGAGTTAACAATCCACAGCATCCCTGGCCGGAAAAGCCACCTGAGCCTATGCTTGCTCAAAGTATGAAACAAGTGCCAACGAGACAAGATTTGCTGTATGAGGTAAAATGGGATGGTATTCGTGCACTGATTTTGTTAGACGAAGGTGAAGTCAAAATCTTTAGCAGAAATCACAAAGATTTGACCAAACAATTTCCAGAATTGACAGTGCCGGAACAAGCTTTTAGAGTGACTTCAGCCATTTTTGATGCTGAAATTGTCGTGTTCGATAAGGCAGGTAAACCAGACTTTAGCAAAGTAATTCATCGTATGCAAAGACGTAGTGAAGGTGATATTGATCGGGCTATGAAGAAATACCCTGCTTATGCTTATGTTTTTGATTGCCTTTATTTAGATGGGAGATCTCTCATTCAGGAACCGCTTTTAAGGAGGAGAGAGTGGATGGTTGACTCCTTAAAGAAGGGTACGTCATACCGGGTAAGTGAAGTGGTAGAAGAGGGTGAGGAGTTATTTGAAGCCGCCAGAAAAATGGGCTTAGAAGGCATTATGGCCAAAGATGCTCATGCACGCTACTTCCCAGGCAAAAGGTCAGACGCATGGATTAAAGTCAAGATCAGGCAAACAATTGATGTGCACATAATCGGTTACTCAGCAGGCAAAGGAGACCGAGAGACTCAGTTTGGTGGTCTTCACATGGCTGAAAGAGACGGGAATGAGTGGATTTATCGAGGTAAAGTTGGTACCGGCTTTACAGACAAGTCGATGACAGCATTTACAAAAAAACTCAAAAAACAGAAAGAGGGTGAGAAGCTCGTAGATGTAAAGGTAATGGATGAAAGTATCACTACCTGGATTGAACCTAACCTCGTGTGCGAAGTAGAGTATTCGATGATTACCAAAAATGGCACTTTACGAGACCCGGTTTTTCTTAGACTAAGAGAAGATTTGGAATGACGAAGATAGCCACTAAACCGGAACGGATTCCCGAGTTATTTACTGCATTTTGGAATGAGAGAGATGCTGAAGGTATTGCATCATTATTTACAGAAGATGCCGAGTTTGTAAATGTAGTTGGTCTTTGGTGGCATAACAGGGAAGATATCAGAAAGGCCCATGATTATGGTTTAAAGGTAATTTTTAATCAAAGTGAATTAAAGTTAACCAGAGTTAAGATTAAGAAATTGTCAGATGAAGTGGTGGTAGTACATGCGAAGATGAGGCTCACAGGGCAAAGTAGTTTGGAAGGTGAAGAGAAGCCACATGTACGCTACAATATTTTCACTTTTGTAACCCATAGAGAGCAAGAAAAGTGGTTGGCCGTGGCTGCCCATAATACAGATATCGTACCCGGAAAAGAAACAAACCTGAGTGACGGCTCAGGCATTTTAAAAGCTGTTGATTATCGTAAGAAGTCAAACTAGGTAGTCGTAGCTCAATTGCCTCTTTGCCAATTTG
>NZ_SMMD01000461.1:2142-2932 GCF_009711475.1 Fulvivirga aurantia | reverse complement strand
GTGAGGGTTGGTTGGCTCAGGAGTTTTTGAGGACTAAGAATATTCCTATTCGCAATTATAAGAAATTAATGAGCGAAGTAGCTGACAATAAATTGTTTATGGATCGGTTTGATAGTGATTATCATAAAGTCTTTAAAGAGGAAATACACTTACCCCCAACTGGTCCAAGCATTTAAAACAAAGAAACTGGCGCAAGTGTCGCACTTGTGCCTTTCTTTGTTTTACGGGAAAGCCGTAATGGACCTACTAATGACTTATTCCACCAGCGCAAGTATCCCTCCACTAGCGCAAGCGTCCGCTTGTGCTACTAATGTAAGCGTGACTTGTGCCTTAGATAGTACATACGAAGCCAGTTAAGTTAATGCGGTTAGATTTTTAAGAATATGCCAACCTTGCTTTGGCATCCCTGAGCATAGCATCGAGAGTAAAGAGGATATGTTCCCGATCTTGTTCAGGTAGCTTCTGGATAGTAAGAATTTTATCAATGATGGTTTGATCAAGTTGCAAGTCAGACTTGCCCACCAGAAAATCAACAGAAACCCCTAGAGCATCGGCCAGGTTAATAGCAACCCCACTAGCGCGCGTTTGTAACGCGTGCTATAAATAAAGCCTACACTTTATCCACAACAGTCATTAGCTAGTGTTGTGCTAAATTCAAGATAGCACCTGCCTTTCTTTTCTAACCAGTATCCCTTATAGATCACATTAAAACGGGCAAGTAGTCATTATTTGAATAAGTCACGCGATGCAATCGCGCGCCAGAGATTATTCAAATACTGCGGCACGCGAT
>NZ_SMMD01000461.1:0-1891 GCF_009711475.1 Fulvivirga aurantia | reverse complement strand
AATTTCATTTTATCTTTCTTAAATCATATATCTTTAAACTTCCATAACGACTTAAAAGCCAGTATATTTGTCGTTTAATTTTACATGCAATTGCGACACCTGGTCATTATTTTCTTTCTTCTATTACCTAATCTGTCTCATGCTCAGACAGCAGATAGTTTGCTGAATCAAATAGAGCGAATGGATAGCCTTGCACTTCTGTCAGAGACAGATACATTAAAAGTAATTGGTCAAAGTTTACAAAGTCGTGTTGATAGTGTAAAGCATGATATCGAGTTATCAAAAATAGATTCTATCACTCAGACAACACAACATACCATCGATAGCCTTTCCGCTTTAAATCTACCTACAGAAAAGTATCAACAAAAGCTCGATAGCTTGCTCAACAAATACCCGGATCAACTGAAAGCAAAAAGTGAAGAGTTACAGGCTGTAGTAAACGAAAAGCTAGAAGAAACAAAAGACAAACTCACTCAAAAGCTACAAGTAGACACAAACGTACCTTCTGAAATAGAGGAAAAGCTACCAACCGGTGAGTTGCCGAATGTTACAGAAAATATACCTAACACCAACATTAGTAAATCCTTACCTGAAGAAGTCACTCAGGTAGAAATACCTGGAAAGGACAAATTGCCAGAAAATCCACTCCAAGAAATTGACAATCCACTTTTAGAAAAGACCGAAGGTATTTCTAATAAAGTAAAAGGTATTGGTAGTGAGCCGAAGGATAAAATAGAAGACATTAAATCCTCTAAAAAAGTGGGTGATTTATCTTCTGCCTTAGGAGAGGTTAAAGAACACGGTGAAAAACTGAGTGAGGTCAATCAGGAAATGGCTGAAGCTAAAGCAGGTGATTGGGAAGGAGTTGAGGAGCGGGCTGAAAAAGAAATCGTTGATCAAACTGACCTTTCTGCTCTTGATGAACAAACCGATCATTTTGATGTACTACAGTCTGAAATAGAAGAGCATAAACAACTGGGAGAGAAGTATCAGGATCCTGCTTTCGTTAAGCAACGGATTTTGGAGAAATCTAAATATGTAGCCAAGGACGCTTTAAAGGCTTATAAGGAGAAAGTAGCCAATGCCAGGCGTGAGCTCAAAGAATTTAAACCAGACTCTATCCATTTTAAAGATTCTCTTAGAAAATATCGCCCAATGAAGCTCAAAGATAAATCTTTTGCTAAAAGATTTCTAGTAGGTGTTAATTGGGAGGTTACACGTCAAACTAATACTAATTTTGATATAGCCCCTTTCGCAGGGTATCGTCTTAATAAAAAGATGAATGCATGGTTTGGTTATATGTATCGTGTGAGATATAACAATGAAGAGACTACACTGAACCAAAAATCCACAGCTTATGGCCCTCGTATATCCTTAAATTACGATGTTTACAAAGGATTTTATTTAAGATCTACTATTGAGCGATTTAGAGTTAATATTTCATCAGAAAAGCGTGCCTGGGTAAATGGAGCGTTAATTGGTATAGGTAAAGATTATAAAATTGGTGGTCGGCTGAAAGGTGACGTACATGCAATGTATAATTTATTATATGATAGCGAAAAAACGCCTTACAATAAGCGCTTTAACCTAAGGTTTGGATTTTATCTGTACAAATTAGATAAAAAGAAAAAGCCTTCGTGGAAGGGCAAATTGGAAAAGATAAAAGCAAAACATACCCAAAAAGATCCGAGACATACTATTAAATGATTTTTTCGCTATATACCAGTAACATTACTGAACCTCAAAGGCTTGGTAAGGTTTAATTCGGCCCTGAAGTCATATAATAACCAGATTGTTTAATATCACCTTTACTAATCCTGATAGGCTTAGAAAAGAATCAATTAAAATTATATTCGTAAATTTTAACGTGAGCCAATTCTACAGTCAAGTC
>NZ_SMMD01000134.1 GCF_009711475.1 Fulvivirga aurantia | reverse complement strand
ACTGATTCACGATTCAAATATTAAACTCTAAAACCTCATGAAAAATTTAAAGTATGTTTATCTAGTCGCATTGTTATTTGCTTTTGGCTGCAGCGGAAGCGGCACCAGTAATAACGAAGATGCGGAATCAGCTGAAGCTATGGAAGCTGGTGATACCAAGTCGACTTATGAAGGAGAAGTGGTAGAGAAAGACATAGTTACTATCGCAGCAGAAACAGAAACACTATCTACGCTAGTATCGGCAGTAAAAGCTGGTGATCTTGTAGAGACATTGCAAGGTGATGGTCCTTTCACTGTTTTTGCGCCAACAAACGAAGCTTTTGCCCGACTACCGGAAGGCACTTTGGAGGATCTATTGAAGCCTGAAAACAAAGATAAACTGGTAGCCATTTTAACTTATCACGTGGTACCCGGTAAAGTAATGTCATCTGATTTATCAGACGGAATGAATGCCGGTACAGTAAATGGACAAGAATTGACGATAAACACCGTTGATGGTGTAAAAGTAAACAGCAGCGCTAATGTTGTAACTGCCGATGTGGAAGCATCAAATGGTGTGGTACATGTAGTTGATGCTGTAATCTTACCTCCTTCTGAGTAGAGAGGGAGTTTTCATAATTCAGGTAGAGAGGCCGTCTCAAAAGGTGAGTCATCCTG
>NZ_SMMD01000455.1 GCF_009711475.1 Fulvivirga aurantia | reverse complement strand
TTATCATCGACTTTGACAGCACATTTACTCAGGTAGAGGCGCTCGATGTGCTCGGTGAAATAGCCCTCAACGGTAGCAAAGATAAAAATCAACGCATACAAAAAATCAAGGATATCACAGACGAGGGTATGAGTGGAAAACTAACTTTCAGAGAGTCTCTTGAAGAAAGGATTAAATTGCTTGGTGCTCATAAAAGTCATCTGGAACCACTTGTGGAAGAGCTTAAAAAACTGGTTTCAACATCATTTAGAAGAAACACTGAGTTTTTCAAGCAGCATTCAGACCGTGTCTTTATCATTTCTAACGGCTTTAAAGACTTTATCACACCTATAGTTACGGAGTATCATGTAAAACCAGAAAATGTATTTGCCAATAGTTTTGAGTTTGACGAGTATGACAATATTGTTGGTTTTGACAGAGACAATGTACTTTCTTCTAACAATGGTAAGGTTGAACAGTTAAAACAACTCGATCTCAAAGGCGATGTATATGTAATTGGTGATGGTTACACCGACTATGAAATAAAAGCAGCTGGCTTGGCCAACAAGTTTTATGCATTTACAGAAAACGTTGAGCGAGATATTGTAACCGATAAGGCAGATCATGTAACACCCAGTCTGGATGAGTTTTTATATTTAAATAAAATGAACACCGCTATCTCCTACCCTAAAAACAGAATAAATGTACTCCTGCTGGAAAATGTACACCCTAAAGCCATAGAGCTGATGAAATATGAAGGGTACAATGTGGAAGTATACCCAGCAGGTTTAGATGAAGAGGAGTTAAGCAAGAAAATAAAGAATGTGAGTATCCTCGGCATAAGGTCTAAAACCCAGGTTACAGCACGTGTATTGGAGAATGCCAATAGACTCATTGGCATCGGGGCATTTTGTATTGGTACAAACCAGATAGATTTAGAAGCCTGTTTACGTAAAGGTGTAGCTGTATTTAATGCTCCTTTTAGCAATACCCGTTCAGTGGTTGAACTGGCTATTGCAGAGATTATTGTGCTCATGCGTAAACTATTTGATCGCTCTGCCGCCATGCACCAGGGCAAATGGGACAAGTCTGCCAAAGGTAGCTTTGAAATACGCGGTAAGAATCTCGGCATCATCGGTTATGGTAATATCGGTGCCCAGCTCTCAGTACTAGCAGAGTCGCTTGGTCTCAACGTGCTTTATTACGATGTAGAAGAAAAGTTGGCTTTGGGTAACGCCTCCAAGTGTCATTCTTTAAAAGAATTGCTAGAAAAATCGGATATAGTCACACTTCATGTAGACGGACGGGCCGAAAACAAAAATATGATCGGGAGCAAAGAGTTTAAGCTCATGAAAAATGATGTGATTTTCTTAAACCTGAGCCGTGGTCATGTAGTAGATATTCCTGCGCTAAAAGCAAATATAGAATCAGGTAAAATCAGCGGGGCTGCCGTAGATGTTTTCCCTGAAGAGCCAAAGAGCAACGATGATGAGTTCATTTCAGATTTGAGAGCATTACCAAATACTATACTTTCACCACATATAGGTGGTAGTACAATAGAGGCTCAGGAAAATATCGCTGGTTTTGTGCCTAATAAAATCATGGATTATATCAATACAGGAAGCACATCTAACAGTGTAAACTTCCCCAACCTGCAGTTACCAGCTTTTGAAAACGCACATAGATTAATCCACATCCATGAGAATATGCCTGGTATTTTGGCAAAAATCAATCAAATATTAGCCGATCACGATATTAATATTGTTGGCCAGTATTTAAAGACAAACGAAGTCATCGGTTATGTAATTACTGATATCGATAAAGAGTATGATCGCGATGTAATTAAAGCCTTAAGAAGCATTGACCACACGATCAAATTCAGAGTGCTTTATTAAGAAGTGATGAATAAGATTCAAAAAATAAGCTTCAAGTCAATAGCCGATTTTTTGGATTATATACCTGAAGATGAATTAAAAATTGTTGAGACTCTTAGGGAATTAATCTTATCTCATATTCCCTATTGCAAAGAGCGTCTGGCCTACAATGTCCCTTTTTATTATGGTCATTATCGTATATGTTTCATCTGGCCGGCCAGCATTCCCTGGGGTGGAGTAGAAAGTGGTGTAAACCTTGGTTTTTGCAGAGCAAACGAAATGGCGTTTGATGAGGGCTTTCTCAAATTCAATGATAAAAAAGTGATTGCCACCGTCAATTTACAGACCTTAAAAGAAATCGATAGGGATAAAATAGAACAGCTTTTGCATGAGGCAGCTTTGGTGGACACATTAGCTGCTAAAAAGAAAAACCCGTAAGGTGAGTTATTTAAACCCCTGATTATACAGGATTTGAGCTGCCCTACAACTTCGGCCTTCCACTGTTAACCTGCTCTAAGAACGAGGTCCGCCTACTGACGGATGAGGCCTGCCCTAGGAAGAGAGCTTCACTCGGTATTATGTAAGTGTTAGGTTTAAAAACGCTATACCTTACGGGTGGCACAAAGCTAAGCATTAAGAATCATTTCTCAGTAGGTTTGTCTAGTTGATCCTAAGAAATGCCTTGTTTATCGAAATAATTTTATGAATCAAAAATCCTTGATGTAATTGGCTCTTGTAAATAATAAATAAAAGATGAAAACAGCTAAATCAATAATCGGAATTGGAATATTAAGTATGTTAATGAGCTCATGTGTATTTTCTTTATTCCCAATCTACACATTAGACTCACTTGTTTACAAGGAAGAATTGCTTGGAACCTATCAACAGGAGGATGTGATCATTAATATCCAGCCTGGAGAATTATCAGCCTCCAAAAAATTTAAGGATTTAAAAGTTAAAGGTGACGTCACAGTAAATGAAATATCAATTAAGGAGTCATTGACTGAAGATGACTCTCAGGAAACTATTCAAGATCATAAAAAAAA
>NZ_SMMD01000184.1 GCF_009711475.1 Fulvivirga aurantia | reverse complement strand
GCCTTGATACTGAAAACTTCTTCCCCAACTATAAGCTTTATGAATGTCATTCATTTTGCTTCTCAGCCACATAAGGTCGGTATTTTCTGCAAGCAGCATAACTCCGTTGCAACTAAACAAATTTTGTTTATGTAATCCAATAAAATCTTTATGATTTAATGAATTATCTGTTTCAAGTACAGCGAATTCATTGTTTTCTAATAACTCTTTTAATTTACCGGCTGCCTCGTCATGTTTTGGTCTATACATGAGGTAAACCTTCTTGACTTTGTGGTTATTTACTTTATCCTGAAAACCATGATGCATTTGATCAGGCCTTTTCAATTTGGATAAAATAATGTCTTTAAGCTCTTCTACTGGCGTTTTAATCAATTCTGCACCAAGCAGCTCTTTTTCTTCATTTTGTAGCCTTTCGATAAATTTGAGCTGTTTATCATCTATGCCACTGGTTTGGTCAGGCACCCAATAAATTCTTTCGAAAGGGCATTCAGTCATTAATTCGTACTCATCGATAAGTTCTAAGTGGTGATTTTTGCTGATCTCGTGTTGTACTTCGCTTATAGAAAACTCCTGACTGTAATCACCTACTTTGTGATAATTGCCCATGATATGTAATGCATGATTGCACTTTCGCAAATCCTGTAAAATCACCTCCTCTAAATCGGTGGTTTCTAGCGGATAAGCCATATCTGGCAAAACATTATACCCTTGTTGCAGCAGTTCTCGCTTTACCGAATCTCTTACAGGTGCAACATCGTGACTGGTGAGTGCCAGGTATATGTTTTTCTCATAACTTACTGCTGTATTTGTTGGAGCCACAACCTCCTGGATCAAATCAAATACCCTAAACAAATAAGTA
>NZ_SMMD01000834.1 GCF_009711475.1 Fulvivirga aurantia | reverse complement strand
ATTTACTGGGAGACCTCCACGCCCTTTATTTATCAGGATGAAAATGGTAACCTAATAGGTATTGAAGTCGAAATCTTCAATGACTTTAAATCCTACCTTAAAAAGACTCATAATATCAGCCTTGAGCTCAGCTGGCAAAAAAGTGAAAGTTTTCAGGAGATGCTCAGCACGGTCGAAAATAGTAAAACCAGTGGTGATTTTGCCGTCTCTGCGCTTTCTATCACCTACGATCGTAGGCAGAAAATGAGTTTTAGCCCGCCTTACATGTCAGATATTTCTGTCATGATTTCTAGTGGTGATGTGCCCATCGTAAAGTCAGAAACCGAGTTTGATGAGACATTCAATTCGCTTACCGCCATATCAATAGATGGTACCACATACATGAAAGATCTTCTTCGACTCAAAAGTTTGAGACAATTAGATTTTGAAGTTGATGAAATTCCAAGTTCAGGAAATGTATTGCTAGCAATTAATGACAGGCAAAATGTATTTGGCTATATCGACCTGCCCATCTATCTACAAAATTTAAATGATCGTGCTTCGCTCAATATCAGAAGACAGAACCTTTTTTCTATAAAAAGAGAAGGTTACGCCATTGCTTATCCTAAAACTTCTGATTGGGTGGGCCCCATGAACGAATACTTCTTTGACCCTGAAAACAAAGAGAAAATTAAGGAGATCATTAGCCACCATATCGATTATGAGATATATAATTTTATTGAGAGCTACTATGAAGACAATGTAAGTCTGCTTACTAAAGAAAAGGAAATGCAGAAAAGAGAATTGCAAAACACGGCTTTGCAGATGCAGCAGGAAACCAACCTACGCTACGGTCTCATTGCAATTGCCCTCATCATTCTCATTTTTGCCATTGTAGTGTATGGTATGTACAAAAAAAGACATAAAGTAGCCGTACAGCTCGAGCAACAAAAGCAAAAGATAGAAACTCAGCGTGTCAACATCGTGAGGCAAAAAACGCAACTGGAAAAGCGAAGTAAGCTCATGACTCAGTATAATGATGAGAAAAACAACCTTATTAAAATTTTAGCGCATGACTTAAGGAGCCCAATAAATCATATTCAGGGGCTGGCTAATCTGTACAAATTAGAAAACAGAGAGCTCACCAAATCAAACGAAGAGATAATAAATAAAATAGTTAGCTCCTCAGATCGGTTGCTTAATATGATTTCTAAGATTTTAGATATCGATGCCATAGAAGCCAATCGGGTAAACATTCTGGAAGAAAAAGTCGATTTATCTGAACTGCTGGATCAGGTGATAGTAGCTTTCGAAAAAGAGGCAGAAGCCAAAGAATTAAAGTTTGACTGGCATGGCAACCACAGAGAGTCTTATGTAAAGGCCGACCCGGTTTACTTAACAGAGGTATTTGAAAACTTAATTTCCAATGCCATTAAATTTTCAGAAAAAGGCAAATCAATCACGGCCAGGCTCGAAAATGACGGAGATGATTATTTGGTAAGCATTATAGATGAAGGGCCCGGTATCACAGAAGAGGACAAACAATTGATGTTTCAAAAATTTCAAACACTGAGTGCTAAACCCACCGCTGGTGAACAATCTACCGGTTTAGGCCTCAGTATTGTCAAAAAATACATCTCACTGATGAATGGTGAAGTATGGTGTGAGTCCGAACCCGGTCAGGGTGCAACTTTCAAAGTGAAGCTTAGCAAATTTGACAGCAATTAGCTTCTAACAATAAAGTGAAGCCAAAAAAAGAGGGTGTCCCAAATACAATTTTGAGACACCCCCTTTAGGACAATCAGTATTTCTACTTACTTATCTTTCTTTCTTGAAGATGAAGATCCTGGCTTTGAGATAGACTCTCTCATGTCTGTATCTGCCTGGATATTCTCCATTTTGTAGTAATCCATAATTCCTAAATTACCACTTCTGAAGGCTTCTGCCATAGCTTTAGGTACTTCAGCTTCAGCTTCAATTACTTTAGCTTTAGCTTCCTGAGCTTTAGCTTTCATTTCCTGTTCTTCAGCCACTGCCATTGCTCTACGCTCTTCAGCTTTTGCTTCAGCAACTTTCAAGTCTGCACTTGCCTGGTCTGTCTGTAGCTTTGCACCGATGTTTGTTCCTACATCTACATCGGCAATATCGATAGACAGTATTTCGAAAGCAGTACCTGCATCGAGACCTCTCTGTAGTACCAGTTTTGAGATTTTATCAGGATTTTCTAATACCTCTTTATGTGTTTGCGCAGAACCGATAGAAGTTACAATGCCCTCACCTACCCTGGCTAAAATGGTATCTTCACCGGCACCACCAACCAATTGCTGGATGTTGGCCCTTACTGTAACCCTTGCCACAGCAATAAGCTGAATACCATCTGCTGCTACTGCCGCCACTTTTGGCGTGGTAATCACTTTAGGATTTACCGATATCTGCACAGCTTCAAATACATCTCTACCGGCAAGATCGATAGCCGTAGCCTGCTTAAACTCCAGGTTGATGTTTGCTTTATCAGCAGAAATAAGTGCTTTTATAACAGAAGGCACGTGACCGCCCGCCAGATAGTGTGTTTCTAATTCTTTGGTGCTTAATTGTAGCCCGGCTTTAGTTGCTGTAATCAAAGAGTTGACCACTACACTAGGTGGCACTTTTCTTACTCTCATAAGCACTAGCTCAAAAAGACCAACTTTTACATTAGAAAATCGAGCGGTGATCCAAAGCCCGACAGGCACAAAATACAGGAACACAAAGAATCCAATGATTCCTGCAAAAATGATTACTATAAGACCAATTCCTTCTCCCATGTTTTTATTTTAAAGGTTCAACGTATATTCTATTTCCATCAATTTTTACTATTTCGATTTTTGTGGTACTGTCTATGTAATTACCATATGACCTTACCTCATATTCTTTGTCATTAAACTCAGCCTTGCCTATAGGGCGAAGTGTCGAAAGCGCCACACCCTTGTCGCCAACCTTAAGGGAGCTCCAATAGCCATCGTTCACACGACCTTCGCTGGTATCTTTGAGCGAGAACTTATCCCATGTGCCACCCTTAAATCCAAAATAAAGTGAGGCGGCAAATGCCACGGTTGTTCCTCCGAAAATCCACCAGCCGATTTCTTCCCCAAAATATTCAAAACCAAGATAAACACCTACCACGGCTGACACAAAGCCTAGAATACCTACTACTGTAGTGCCGGGTACGAAAAGAACTTCAACAATAATTAAGGCGATGCCTAATGCAATAAGAGATGCAACAGTAAACCAATCAGACATATAATTTCGAAATAAGACCTAAAGCTAACAAAATTATCGAAGTAGCACTTTTTCCCTACTCGATTTTTTCATTCCCAGAAAAGTCTTCTTTTGTGAGTCGTGTATTAGTTTGTCGTAAATAATGGGAATAGTATTGACCCCGTGGTAATCAACCACACCATATTTTTGATCCTTTCTTACGATAGCAAAACCATTATCGAGGTCTCGTAGGTAATCATATTTGGCATTGATCATAAGTCTGCCCAGGCTATCAAGAAGACCAATTTTATTATTTTTATAGGCCTGAAAGTGCCCGTTGGGCTGTATAAAGAGACTGTCGTAGCTAAAAGAAGATATCTTTTCACCTTTTTTATTGATAAGGCCTGACCCTGTATGATCATAGGCCACAGCCACTTCATCATAAAATTGTGAAACCCGCTGAAAAACCGGCTGTATCACAATTCTTTCTCTTTTATCGATAAAGCCCCACTTTCCTAATATTTGAAAAGCCGCCAAACCCTGGTGAAAATCACCTACATTTTCATATCTATTGGCTATACGTAAGCGGTTTTGAGCATCAATGAAACCATAACTTCCATCCTTTTTTATGGCATAAAATCCTTCTGACGGTTTACGCACTTCTTCGTAACTATCACCCGTTGCCTCCTCCACAATTTGCCCGCTAAAGTCAACTTTCCATATACCGCCCTCGCTGGTGTATTCAAGCAGGTAATTGTCCTTTATTTCTACAGGATTTTCGGTGAAGTAAATTAAATCGCCTTCGAAATCTTTAAGTTTTTTCAGACCATTTAAATAGGTCATATAAAAGGCATTATTAAGAATTGATACGCTGTCGGCTTTATGTGGTAAAACTATCCAGTCGCCATACTTATCTATAATGCCACGCTCGCCATGAAACTTAACGTCTACCTTGTTGTAGCTAAAATCACCCACTTCATCATAAACGCAATGAATAATTTCCTTTCCCATTCGATCTATAAAACCCCAATGATGGTTTTTCTTAACCGGAAATAAGTGACCACTTTTAGGTGCTATTTGCTGATAAAAATGCGTTGTCTTTCTAATATTAAAAGAATCGTACAGCGACCAGAGATTCTTTTTCTGAACAAAAATCATGTCGTTATCGATGTAGACAGAATCATACCTGGCCGGAATTTTTATATCTCCTTTGATATTGATGACACCGTAACTGTCTTCAGCCCTAAATGTAGTTAGTGGCTCGTCATCAGGAGTGATGATTTGTTGATAAGTACCGGTCACAGCCTCTCCGTTTGGCCTGATCAACCACATGCGTTCATTGGCTGAAGCCAAAAATAATTGGGTTGAAAACAACGCTATCTCCTGAACATTGATCTGATCAAGCAACTCATTCTGAGCACTTAGCACATGCCATAAATTAAAAGGCCTTACTTCTACTGTTTCTTTATTAATAAATACTTCCTGGTATTCCGGCTCTATTAATACTTCGCCATTTTTGTTTACAAGGCCTCTTTTAAAGCCTTCGTAAATAATCGCATAATCACCATTAAACTGAGATACGCTATCTAATTCAAAGTCTACAATTTGCCTTCCGTCATCAGAATAAATGGCTGTTTTATCATTGAAGTTTTTTACTGTAAATCTCAGTCCACCGAGTGTCGCTATTTGCTTATACTCAATCGGAATAATCACATTACCCTTAAAGTCAAGGAGGCCATAGGTGTAATCTTTTATATTTTTCTTAACTACAATCACTCTCATACCCGTAACCGAAACTTCTGTGTAGTTAAAAGGTATTACAACCTGTCCGCGTGTATTCAAAAGGCCAACTCGATTTGTGCCGGGGCTCGGTTTTGCACCGACAAGAAGCTGCTGTCCGGCAGGGTAAAGCTGGTCGTAGCTGGCTTTTGCAACTATCTGATTGTCGATACTCACCAGCCCCCACAGTCCTTGTTTTTTAAAGCCGACCACATCTTGCACCAGCTCAAGGTCACCTTTACTCCAACCTAATTCGTCATATTTTGCGGGTATTAATACCTGACCGGTTTTGTCTTTAAGGCCTTGTTTGCCCTCTTTCTCAAATATCAAATAATTGGGCACCTCCTTCTGAGAAGAAGCAATGGAAGCATTACTTAAAAAAAATAGCAGCGTGAAGATTAAAAAATATCGCATGCAGATCCCTTTATAATGTGCGAAATTAATGATTTTATATATTTAATTGACATACAGAATTTTAATTGGCTTTTTAAGATTGTATTTTTGCGCCTGAAAAAAATTTATTCGTATGTATATAGAACAACTTTACACTAATTGTCTGGCTGAGGCGGCTTACTACATAGAATCTGAAGGCGAGGTAGCCATCATAGATCCCTTAAGAGAAACTACACCATACCTGGAAAAAGCGCAAGCAGCCAATGCTTCTATAAAATACGTCTTTGAAACACATTTTCATGCCGATTTCGTTTCAGGACACATCGATTTAGCAAAAAAAACCGGAGCTCAGATCGTTTATGGTCCAAAAGCAGATACCGCATATGAGGTCTACAACGCTAAAGATGGGGAAAAATTTAAATTAGGAAAACTTACAATTGAAGCATTGCACACCCCGGGTCATACGCCTGAATCTACGTGCTATCTATTGTATGATGAGAACGGAAAAGAACATGCGATCTTTACTGGCGATACGCTTTTCGTTGGCGATGTTGGTCGTCCCGACTTACTCGATGGTGTGATGACAAAGGAAGAGCTTGCCGGAATGATGTACGACTCTTTACGTAATAAAATAATGCCTTTGGCTGATGATATCATCATGTATCCGGCTCACGGACCAGGCTCAGCATGTGGCAAAAACATCGGCAAAGAAACATTCTCAACCATTGGTGAGCAAAAGCAAAGCAATTACGCACTACAGCAAATGACCAAAGATGAGTTTATCGCTAAGGTGACTGATGGAATGCTACCTCCTCCGAAATATTTCTTTGAAGATGCTAAAATCAATAAGCTGGGTTATAGCAACATCGATGAAGTACTGGAGCAAAATCAAACAGCACTTTCTTTAGAAGAATTTAAAGACCTGAAGCAACACGGTGCTCTGGTTTTAGATACACGAATACCTAATGATTTTGAAAAAGGGTTCATTGAAGGCAGTATTAATATTGGTCTTAATGGACAGTATGCTGTTTGGGTTGGAACATTGATTGATATCAAGCAACCAATCATTCTTATAACAGACGATCAGACCGAGGAGCAAGCTGTTTTGCGCCTGGCTCGTGTGGGCTATGAAAACGTAAAAGGCTATTTAAAAGGTGGTATCGAAAGTTGGGATGAGCCTTTAGATACAATTACTTCTATAGAGCCAGCTCAAATTTCAGATTTTGATTCGGCAACTGTAGTAGATGTGAGAAAGCCCGGGGAGTTTGCCAATGGCCATGTAAAGGATGCCACTTTTGTCACCCTATCAGGTATGCCTGAAAATATAAAGCAGCTGGATAAAGAGGAAACTTACCTTATTCATTGCGCAGGAGGCTATCGCTCTATGATTGCTGCTTCTATGATGAAAGCAGAAGGTTTTAAAAACCCCATAAATGTTTACGGAGGCTTTGGCAAGATCAAAGAAACCGATATCGCTATTGAAAGCGAACTAGCCGAAGCTTAATTACCTCACATAACTACCGGCATTCATATCTATTGTGGTGCCGGTAGCATGTTTTGCCTTCCCACTTGCTAAAAAGACGACCATGGGTGCAATGTCTTCTGGCTGGGTAAGCTCGGCAAGAGATAGATCTTTAGTGGCAAAATCTTCGCCATATGCATCTATAAAATCCTGAGCCATTTCTGTTTTTGTAAAGCCTGGTGCCACTGAGTAAGCTGTAATGTTTTGCTTGCCGTAAGCCCTGGCAATAGATTTAGTCAGCGCTACCACACCTCCTTTACTGGCTGCATAGGCAAAATAATCCTGAGTGTCACCTCTAAATGCAGCTCTACTGCTGATATTGATTATTATCCCTCCCCCTGACTTTTCAAATTGGCCAATAGCTTCTTTGCATAAAAGTGCCGTAGCGGTAAGGTTTACAGCCATGGTTTTATTCCAATCATTTACCCATTGCTCATTGTCGAGTTTAATATCTGAGCTTATTGCAATACCCGCATTGTTGATCAATACATCTACTTTACCATAAGTTTTAAGTACCTCGGCAAACAAGTCACTTACCTGACGCTCATTAGAAAGATCGGCCGCAAATGCCTTTGATCTATTGCCTATTGAAGTGGCTAAATCAGTGGCGGCTTCAAGATTACTATTACCATGTACGGCTACAGTAGCTCCTGATTTACCGAGGGCAGTGGCTATGGCCTTACCTATACCGCGACTGGCTCCCGTCACGAGTATTACCTTTTCTTTTAAATCAATCAGCATATTTTATGACTTATTGGTTTCTATGTAAACATAAGCATCACCTTGCTAAACAGGCCTCCAATTGTAACAAAATCAGCTTTAATACTGACGCTTGTCAGCAACTTGTGATGATTAAAACGTCAATTTTAAAATAAAAAAGGAGGTTGTTATGAAAAGTATATTAGTCCCCACAGATTTTTCTAAAGAAGCAAAACACGCCACTCACTTAGCCATGCAACTGGCTACTAAGCTAAAAGCTTCAATTCATTTTATACATGTTGTTTCTGTTCCGATGGATTGGGTCAAACTGAATGATCAGGACAGGCTATACCCGGAAGTGACAAGAAAGATAAACCACATCAATAACGAGCTCAGCAATTTAAAAACAATAGCCGAAAATGCCGGACTACGCACTTTCACAACAGTTAGTTATAAAGATAGCTACGCAGAAATATTAAAATACCTGAAAGAGAACAATATTGACTTAATTGTGATGGGCTCAAAAGGTGCTTCAGGCATAAAAGAACTACTGATCGGGTCTAATACTGAAAAAATCATCAGACATGCTCAATGCCCGGTGTTGGTAGTTAAAGAGCACATGGATCTAGACAAGATTAAAAGGATTATGATGCCGACTGATCTTGAGTATGAGCAGGAAAATATCGCTAAACTGGTAAACACCTGGGTAAAGCTGCTCGGGGCCAAATTATACCTTGTGAAGGTAAACATCAATTATCACTGGATCGACTCCTCTGGATTTATTAATGAAATCGAATCTTTTGCCAGAGAGTTTAAAATTGACACGTACCAAGCCCGTGCTTATGATGCCAATTATCTCGAAGACGGCATTGTACAAGCCGCTAAAGATGTAAAAGCCGATTTAATTATAATGGGTACTCACAGCAGAACAGGCATTGCCCATATTATAGCAGGTAGTGTGGCAGAAGATGTGGCCAATCAATCAAAATCATTGATCATGACACAAGCCATAAACTAAATACAACCAATAATCTAATCGTGACGTATACTTTTCTATGCTTAGATTCTTACTTACCGCCATCTTGTGGTGCATTTTACTAGTATTATGTTGGCCGCTGGCTATCCTTATAGGCTTCATTTGGCTTATACTTTTACCGTTTCAAATTCTTGGCTTTGGTGTTTCAGTTATATTCAAGCTAGTAACTGCTATCATAAAACTGCCTTTCGAAGTAGCCAGGGCTGTAACCAGATAAAGTAGAAACCTTCTGTAAATTAGAGGGTAGCATCATTATCAGGTAATTAGTAAATTTGATAATGAGATGGCTTTTTCTATCTGCTTTAATTTGCCTTGTTAATGCCGCAAATGGGCACCCTTCATGGGGTATTACCATCAATGCCCAGGGCGAAATTTTCTTTACTGACATACTTCACAACGAAGGCACTTTATGGAAGATTGATGCAGAGGGTCAACTTTCAGCCGTAATTACCGATTTTCACGCCCATGACTTATATCAGGATGATAAGTCAAATCTTTGGCTCGCTGAAAACTTATGGATTGAGGGCGAAATTGAGGGTGAAGGAAAACATACACTCATCAAGCTTAACACATCGGGAGAGGTCGACACGTTGGTTTCTACATTTGATATAGATCTTTTCAGTGGTACTGCATTTGCCATTTCTCCTGACAGAAAAATTTTCTTCACACACAATGGCCGCATCTATAGATATGGCAAAGATGGCTCTGAGTTATATATCGATCATAAGTTTAAAGATGTAAAGAATATCCTGATGGATGAAGAAGGTGTGCTTTACATTACCGATAGCAAATTCAATAACGGAACGCTTTACTACAAAAGACCAAATGGCCGCCTCAAAATACTCGCTGAAGAAATCATGCCTAAGGCGCCTAAATCTCCTTTGTTTAAGGAAAAAAGACTGCAGTTTTTGATCGGGCTGGCCAAAGATGATGACGGCAACATTTACGTAAGTGAGAATGCAGGGTGCCGCATAATAAAAATCAATAAGCTGGGAGAAAAGATGGTTTATTACCAATCTCCTTCGAAGTGGGCCCCAATGAATGTGGCTTTTCATCAGGGCGAGGCCTTTATTTTAGAAGCCGGATTTAACAAATACAATCGCGGACCAAGAGTAATCAAAAGATCTGCAACGGGGGCCATAAGTCGGGTAGCCAATATTGAAACAAGCAAAATCAAAGAAGATAAGGTTTCTGATTACGATGAAGGTCAAATCTTACCGATGTGGTTTTATTTCGGATTGTTCCTTTTGATTTTCGCCTTAGTTATCATTTTGTCTTTGCGAAAACAACACAAAATAGATTAGCCATGGCTTACAATGAATCATTGGCCGACAGAATAAGAAGAGGTCTACAAGAACTTCAGATTACTTATGAAGAAAAGAAAATGATGGGAGGCCTTACTTTTATGTTAAATAATAAAATGTGTGTTGGCATCGTTGGCGATGA
>NZ_SMMD01000943.1 GCF_009711475.1 Fulvivirga aurantia | reverse complement strand
AGGTCATTTCTTGATTTTAAATAGAACATGTCGGGATACCTCACCAACGAAGATCTTGCAAACATCGACTCAAAAAATAAACTTTTTGAGCACGCCAAAACCCATGGTATCGATACTGATAAATTACAGTTTGAGCTCGATTATGAGCAGCAATTAGAAGCGCTACAGGTAGAGCTTATCAAACTTCAACGCTGGGTACAGCTACAACAGCTAAGGGTGGTCATTATTTTTGAAGGAAGAGATGCAGCCGGCAAAGGTGGTACCATCAAAAGATTTGCAGAGCACCTTAACCCAAGGTCTATGCGTATAGTGGCGCTGCCAAAACCAACAGATCAGGAGCAGGGGCAGTGGTATTTCCGCAGGTATATCAAACAACTGCCCAACGTAGGCGAAATTGTATTTTTTGACCGTAGCTGGTACAACCGGGCAGTGGTAGAGCCGGTCATGGGTTTTTGCACCGATGACCAATACCAGCAGTTTATGCGGCAAGTCAGCGAGTTTGAGCACATGTTGTTTGAAGATGGCCTCTTACTCATCAAACTATGGTTTTCTATCGATAAACAAGAGCAGTCTCGTAGGTTTCAGCGTAGAATGAAGAACCCACTAAAGCAGTGGAAACTAAGCCCTGTCGACCAGAAAGGGCAGGAGTACTGGCACAAGTACACCTATTACAAGGAGCATATGTTTGCCCAAACACATACATCTTTCAGTCCATGGACGATTATAAAATCAAACTCAAAAAAACTTTCCAGCTGGAGAGCATACGATATGTCCTTTCTCAGTTTGAGTACGAAGGCAAATCAGTAACTCGCACGCGTATACTCCCGGATCCTAACATTGTCATGCGTTTTCATCGATCAATCTACAGTGCCAATGGCTACAACTTATAACTTTAGCGAAAAGCAACTGAAAATGCTCTCAAGCACGGAGGGCCTTAAATTATTGGCCCAAAGTCAGCAAATGGAACCGGCTAAGGTGTTGAAAACGTTGCAATACGAGGCCACACTGGAAAAACTACAAATAGAGCTTATTAAGCTGCAAACCTGGGTCATAGAGCAAAATAAACGGATTTGTATTTTGTTTGAGGGGCGTGATTCTGCCGGTAAAGGCGGAGCCATAAGGCGTGTGACGCATCATTTAAATCCACGATATTATAAGGTGATTGCACTGCCAAAACCAACCCGACAGGAAAAAGGGCAATGGTACTTTCAACGATATATCAATAGGCTTCCTAACCCTGGCGAGATCGTACTTTTCGATAGAAGCTGGTACAATCGTGCTGTGGTGGAGCCGGTCAATGGTTTTTGTACGGACGAGGAGTATCAAAATTTTATGAAAGATGTCAACCACTTTGAGTCGATGATTACCAACGATGGCCTGATTTTAATCAAATTTTATTTTTCGATTTCTAAAGCCGAGCAAGCCAAGAGATTTAAAGCCATAAAAGTAAATCCGCTTAAGCGCTGGAAAATGTCACCCGTGGATGAGCAGGCACAAAAGCTGTGGCCAAAGTATACTACATACAAAGAGGCTATGTTTACCCAAACCAACACCAATTATAACCCGTGGATAATTATTAAGGCCAATAAAAAAATGAAGGCCAGGGTAGAGGCCATCAAGCACATTCTAAACCTGGTGCCTTATAAAGAGAATAGTTAATAAACCGCCTTATAATCAATTCTGAATACAATGCCGGTGTATTTACCTTCCACCACGCGTATAGGATTTATATTTCCTGCACCGTCCTGTAAATTGGCGTATAAGCCTTTAGGCTCCATGGCAAAAAGCGAATAAGTGCCGGCTGGCAAGTCAACGGTAAAAGTACCATCTTCATTGCTGGTGATAATCTTAGTAGGCTCCTGGTTAGGGGTTTTGTAAAATTGCCCTTCTTTTTCAAGGTCTTCCGCTTTCAGCACCTCGTAAATATAAATTTCTTTAGCTACAGGTTGGCCTTCATTGCTTTGCCCTGGGCCAGGCATAAAATTGCCTTCGAGCCACAATACCTTGCCTTTTATTCCCTGATCCATTTGTTGGCTTACAGTGGTTTTACATCCGATAAGGAGAGTCAATATAGTTAGGGTCAGGAGTGCTCGCATGGTAGGAAAATCTAATTTGTGGTTTTTATTTTCTTTAAAATTAAGAAAAACTTAGACCATGCTAAAGAAAAAGAAGTTGTCTTAAAGGCATTATGATAATCAATTAAAAATCACGGAGCTCATGCTGAGGTTCTTAAAATATGCTTGCCCTAATTTTAATCGACTACTGTCTTTAAAACAACTTCTCTGGTTGTTGTTATCGGGTTTATGTGTTAGTTGCCTGTACTATTGCGCTCTCTGCGCACGATCGCTTCTCCTTTATATTTCACACTGCTTGCAAATGTTTCTTCAATATCCAGCTCCTGCGATACATTCACCTTAGCTGTAGAGGCAGCATTGGCCTCTATAGTCGCACGCTTTACTTCAAAATCATAAGCATCAAGATGAGAAGCACCATTGATATCGGCTTTTAAATCATTGCCTGCTCCATCGAGATGCAGTTCAGAAGCACCCGTAAGGTCTATGTCAAGCTCATCTACCGAAATGGCGGCTTTCACAAAAGATGCTCCTGAGAGGTTGATACTTGCAAACTCTTCATCAAAACCACTTAAATATAGTTTGGTAGCCCCGGTGATGTCAATATCATTAATCGATGGCATGGTGATCTTGATTTCTACATCTTCACGATCTTTCAGTCTACGTACGATATCTCTCGAATCATAGTCGATGTAAAGTTTGTCGCCATTTTGCTTAATATTTACTTCATCTATCGATCGTTTCTTGCCTTTTACCAACACTCTATATTCATCGGCCTGGGTGATATTTACCACAAAGGCACTGGTTATATCGATGTCTCGGAAATTTCTGAAATTAAACTCCTGATCATAATCACCCAACGATTGCTCGTAATTATCTCTATCGCTTTCACATGTCATGCACTCCAGCCCTTGTGGGGTCATCATCCAGGTGTTATCCGGCATATCCCAAACTCTGTAACCAGCTCTGTGAATCGTGTTGTAGATGATAAACTGCAGGTTGTCGCTCATCATAAATGGTTTGTTGTAAGGGATATACAACGTCATTTCCAATCGCTGCGCCCTGAAGATGGCATCCTCTTTAAACCTTATATTCGAGTCGAAAACCAAGATGGAGTCAGCTTCGAAATCCACATTATAATTTACCATTTGAGCGTTTTCAATGGCATTGAGTCTTGAGCTACCCTGAGCTTCAAATATTTGCTCTAGTCTGTAATCTAGTCCATCATGGCCTCTGAGTCTAAGTTTTGTCACCTTGTAGTCTTCCATGCCAACTTCCCTCATGGTAAGCATGGCAGTGCGGTTGCCAAGATCGTAAGTCTGTGTTACCCTGTGCTCACCGTCTTCTCTAAATTTATAGACGATTCCCGGTACGGTAGCACTAAGCATGATCACACTTATAATAAACAAGGCAAAAAGCGACCAGCCCACAGTTGCATTAAATATGATTCGTTTAGCCACTAGAGATATGCCCAATAAGATCACGATCACACAAGGAACAAATATGGCGAAAAATGCAGCAAGCGTAGTAAAGGCCGGAAATGTATCAGCCATTAGCTCAAAAGGAAAGCCAAGCGTGCTTGTTTCCCAGGCTTGTGTAGAAAGTAGGCCTAAAAATACGCCAAGGCATACCACAAGGCTAAAAATGATACCCAATCCAGCGATTACAAATGCAATACCTATAACTACTCTTATAAATTCTACTAAAAAGAGCAACACTGGCCCTAGCACACGCCCGAGCCCCTTGATGATGGTAGCTATTAATCTAAAAGGGAATAAGAGGATTTTTACGAATATATTCTCTTCACCCTCTTTCACATTCAGGCTCCTTTTTATATTAGATTCTATGTTAGAAAGAGTTACCGGGTCACCCTCCATCTGCACCTTATCAGTAATGGAGCGCGCCTCGGGCAGTACGATCCATAATACGATATATACTACTAAACCGGTACCACCGATAATGGAGGTGAGTATAAAAAGTAACCGAACCACGGCCACATCTATACCAAAGTAAGAAGCCACACCTTTGGCCACACCACCAAGTACTTTGCCTTCCGGGTTTCTAAATAGTTTTTTGGTCTTTCTATCTTCCGAAAGCTCAAAATTGGCAGGGATAACCGCCCAAAGTATGGCGTAAATAACGATTGGTACTCCATAACCCCCAAGTGTAATGATCACAAAAAGTAACCTAACCCAGATCGGGTCTATTTTGAAATAATGGGCGATACCGGCACAAACACCACCTAAAAGCTTCCGCTTCTCATCACGGTAAAGTTTTCTGCTCGAGGTGTCTTTCCAGTGGGTGTCTTCTTCTGTAGATTGCTTTTTGCTGTCTTCCTCTTCCAGTGGGTCTTCCACTGCCTGAAAGTCACGAATGCTACCCATGGTAGTGATAAGTTCTTCTACATCGGCTTCATTTATGACCTGCTTATTTTCATTGAGTTTAGAAAGAAAAATTTCGGCAATTCGTCCTTCAATGTCTGCGATAATTTCGTTGCTATCGTCAAAGCTGGAAAAGTAACTGTTGATGGAGTCGAGATAGTTGCGTAACCTTTCAAACGCATCTTCCTCTATGTGAAAGATTATCCCGCTTATATTTATACTTATATTTTTTTTCATTGTCTTGTTGTTTTGCTTTTGAGAGAAAATTTTTGAACGACTAGGCCTTTTTAGCGATTATTTTTTTTGTTGACTGCACCAGGCCTTTCCAGGTTGAGTCAAGGTTGTCCAAAAACTTTTGACCTTCTTCTGTGAGCGTGTAGTACTTGCGCGGTGGGCCGCTGGAAGATTCTACCCATTTGTACTCTACCAAACCGGCTTTTCGCAATCGGGTGAGTAGGGGGTAAAGTGTACCTTCAACCACCATAATCTTGGCAGAAGTAAGCTCCTCCAGCATATCGGATGCGTACACTTCGCCTCGCGATATGATGTGGAGTATGCAATACTCCAAAATGCCCTTCCGCATTTGTACTTGTGTGTTTTCTAAATTCATATTTTACCTATTTGTGCCACAATAAAATTGAGGCGAGTTTTTAACCTTCAAACAAGTATACGGAAAAGGTACTATGTATGGCCAAGTACTAAGCAAAAAATATTAGCTTGTATTGTATTTTATTGTAATAATTATTTATAAAAGATAAATAGTGATAAAAATAGGTCATATTTTATCAGATCTGAGGCCAAATACTCAAGTCAAGGAAAGCAAAAGTGACAGGTTTCGTTACTTTCGTGGCAAGAATGGTATAAAAGAATGAACCTTTATACCACGGATTTTATTAATGCTTATATTTATACTTTGTAGATTGGCGCCTAACATGCAGAATAAGTATTTTCTAATATTTTTTATAGTCTTAATCCCCTTTGGTACATGGGCTCAGGATAAGACACCAAAGTATAGCAACGAGTTTTTATCGATTGGCGTAGGAGCCAGAGGTCTGGCGATGTCAAATAGTCTTACGGCTGTAGTCGATGATGTTACGGCAGGTTATTGGAATCCGGCCGGTTTGTTAGAGGTGAAAAATGATTACGAATTTTCACTCATGCATGCCGAATACTTTGCGGGTATCGCCAAGTATGATTATGCAGGTTTTGCTGCACCCATAGACTCCATGAGTACTCTTGGTGTGTCAGTCATTCGTTTTGGAGTAGACGACATACCAGATACGCGCTTTTTATATGATGCCAGCGGTGCTATTAATTACGATCGAATTCGTTTTTTCTCGGCAGCCGATTATGCATTCCTGCTTTCTTACGCCAGAAAGATGAGTTTCTTACCGGGCCTTAAAATGGGAGCCAATTTTAAAGTAGTACATCGGGTGGCGGGCAATTTTGCCAGCGCCTGGGGCTTTGGGCTCGATCTGGGTGCTCAATTAGATGTAAAAAGATGGAAGTTTGGCTTGATGGTGCGTGACATCACGGGCACATTTAATGCATGGTCTCACAATACAGAGCTCGTGATAGATGTCTATACACAAACCGGTAACGAAATACCTGAAAACTCTGTGGAGATCACAGTGCCAAAGGCCATACTAGGTGTAGGGCGTTACATTCCTATAAAATCAAACTTTGGTGTGTTGGCCTCGGCAGACCTTACCTTTTCTTTTGATGGTAAGAGAAATGTGTTATTAAAATCAGACTTTGCCTCTTTTGACGCTTCAATGGGTGTTGAGCTCAACTATAAGCAACTTGCTTTTGTGAGGTTTGGGGCAGGTAAAGTAGAAGAAATAAAAGATTTTGACGAATCTACCTATATGACTTTCCAGCCGAATTTTGGTGTTGGGTTTAAGCTTAAGAGTGTAAATATCGATTACGCTCTTACTGATATTGGTGATCAGTCAGAGTCATTGTATTCACATGTATTTTCAATTAAAGCAGCATTGGATAAGAAGTGAGTTTAAGACATTTATATATAGCATTTGCCTTATTATTTGGAGTTTTTGTGGCTAGCGCCCAGGATTACGGTTCCGAGTGGATAGACTATAACAAGACCTATTTTAAAATTAAAGTAGCGCAAGACGGTATCTACCGGATTAGTTATACCGACCTGATCAATGCAGGGTTTCCTGTAGCGTCAGTCAATCCCAGAAGAATACAACTTTTTCACAGAGGGGAGGAGCAAGCTATATTAGTAAATGGTGAATCTGATTTTGTATTTAATACAACCGATTACATCGAGTTTTATGGTCAGCGCAATGATGGCACACTCGATGCCCGCCTCTACGAACCTGAGACTGCTCAGCCCCATCAGTTTTATAATATCTATTCAGACACTACCACCTATTTTTTAACTTTTAACCTTACGGCTGTAAATGGTAAACGCATTGATTCATACAAAGAAAATAATGTAACTGGTCTACCGGCCGAAACCTCGTATAAGGAAGATATTCTATCATTAAATACCACCAGTTACTCACCGGGTACGAGCTTCAATAGTGGTGACGTTACAAAATTCAGCTTTTTTGATGAGGGGGAAGGGTGGACCAGCCCTCAGTTTCAGGAAAATCAGTTTTTAGATAAAACCCTAAACGGTATTACCAATGAAGTGACGAGTGCCGGTACCCCGCGGGTTGAGGTGCTACTCGTAGGTAGAGATAATGTCACTCACTTGGCCGAGATATTTGTTGGGCCATCAACAGGTGCGTTGCGGTCATTGGGCACAGTATCGTTTACCGATTATGAGAGCGAGCTTTTTGCAGCAAACATTACGTGGGCTGATGTGAGTGCTAGCGATAATCTAATTGTAAGAGTTGAGGCCATAGGTACAAGTGGTGGCAACGACCGAATCAGCGTTTCTTATGTGAGGCTTCACTATCCTAGAAACTTCAATGCTTTGTCTTCCAACAGCAGAATATTTAACCTTAATGCGCAACCAGGCAATAAATCGTATATCGAGGTGACGAATGCGCCTGCTGGTCCGAGGCTTTATGATATAACGGATAAAGACAATGTAATCAGTATTGGTTTTAACCAAAGTGGTTCATCTATAGATGCCATTGTGAGAAACACGGCTACTAAAAGAGAGCTGCTACTTTACTCCGACAATGCATTAATCACACCTGTACTTGAGCGGGTAAACTTCAGAGAAATAGACGCTACAGCTCATGATTATGTCATTATTTCTAATAAAATATTGAGAGCTCCTTCAGGTAGCATATCAGACCCAATAGATGAATATGCCAAATACAGGGCTTCTGCAACCGGTGGGGAGTACGACACACTTACGGTCGACATGGGTTTGCTATACGACCAGTACAGCTACGGTGAAGTATCGCCTCTGGCCATCAAAAACTTCACACGCTTTATGGTTGAGCAAGGCGACCCTCAATATTTCTTTTTGATCGGTAAGGGCCTCGACCCATTGTATAATTTTCATAGAAATGCTGCCGGTTTTGTAGAGGTTACTAAGCTGGGTGTCACGAGAAAAGTGAGAGACCTGGTTCCTTCTGCCGGAAATCCGGGGTCAGACATTTCATTTTTATCAGGTCTCAACGGCACTACATACGAGCCGGCCGTGCCCATTGGAAGGCTTCCGGCATTAAACTCAAGTCAGGTAATCGCCTATCTAAATAAAGTGAAAGAAATGGACGATCTACCATTTGATGAGCTTTGGCGCAAAAGATTATTGCATTTAAGTGGTGGCATTTCTGCGTTTGAGCTCACTCAGTTTAAAAACTTTATGGATGGCTTTAAAGCACAGGCCGAAGACAACTTCTTTGGCGGTGACGTTACCACTATATCCAAAGAAACCAATAGCACCGTTGAACTAATCAATGTGGCTGATGAAGTAAACGCAGGACTTAATTTAATTACCTTTTTCGGGCACTCTTCACCTTCGGTAATCGATATCGACATTGGTTTTGTAACAGACCCTGTTTTGGGTTACAACAATACAGGCCGATATCCTATGTTTTTGATTAATGGCTGTAATGCAGGCCAGTTTTTTAATCAGGATATTTTATTTGGAGAAAACTGGATTTTGGCGGCTGACAAAGGAGCCTTAGGGTTTATTGCCCACGCTTCTTTTGGCTTTTCTTCTTCATTAAGAGCCTATACAGATACTTTTTACGAAACGGCTTATGAAGACTCTGTTTTTATAAACAAATCAATAGGTATCATCCATAAAGAGACGGCTCGCAGATTTATGGAAGGCAGATCTGCTACGCCAATCAATATCACTCAGGCGCAACAGATGGTATTGCTGGGAGATCCGGCTGTTAGTTTATTTGGCGCATCATTCCCTGATTTTGAAGTAAACGATGACAATGTTTTTGCAGAGTCATTTGACACAACTCCTATTAATGCTGAGTCTGATAGTTTTAATGTAAATGTGATTGTCAGAAACTTTGGTATAACCAGTAAAGACTCTCTAAAAGTAAATATAACACGCACATTTGCTGATAACTCAACCATCATTTACGATTCTATCTTTAAGTCAGTGCAGTTTAGAGATACGCTCACACTTACCATAGACAACGATGTTAGCGGAAGCTTTGGAAATAACCGATTCGTCATAACACTCGATGCTGATAATGAAATTCAGGAATTAGACGAAACAAATAACACAGCTACTTTTGACTTATTTATTCCTCTCTTTGGTACTAAAAACCTTTTTCCTGTCAACTATGCCATCGTAAATGAAAATCCTGTTACGCTAAGAGCGCAGGCCACTGATCTGTTTAGCGACACGAGGGATTTTCTTTTTGAGATAGATACACTCAAGACTTTTAATAGTGGTTTTAAGAAACAGGCCACCATTTCTGGCAAGGTGCTGGCCACCTGGCAACCTGACTTACTCTCAAAAGATAGCACTGTGTATTATTGGCGCACCAAATTTGCTCAACCACTTGCAGGAGAGAGTGAAGAGTGGTCGCAAAGCTCATTTATTTACATAAACAATGGGCCTGAGGGTTGGTCTCAAACAAAATTTGCCCAGTATGACGATAATGTTTTGCTAGGGCTGGAGAGAAATGCATTTGATAAAACACTGGATTTTGAAGAAACAGAAACGGACTTATCTATAAGAACTTATGGAAGTGCCAATCCTGCCGGTGTAGCCGATATTTCAGTGCAGCTAAACGGTATTGAGTATAATATTGATAACCTCAAAAGATGTCGTGATAATACGATCAATTTCATTGCTTTTGATAAAAACACAACTGTACCGTATGCCGCTATTCCATTTATTTTTCAAGATGTGCGTACCTGTGGTCGTACTCCACAGGTTATCAATAGTTACAGACGCACAGAATTCGAAAACAACAATGACGATCTTATAGACTTTTTCGATGCTATTAATGATGGTGACTCAGTAGTCATGTATTCAATTGGCGATCCGCAGTATTCCCTTTGGTCTGCCACGGTAATCTCAAAATTTGAGGAGATAGGCGTGGCATCTGCCGACATTGCAGCACTTCAGGATGGCGAACCTGTAATATTATTTGGTAGAAAAGGCAATACGCCAGGTACAGCACAATTATTTACCACCTCCGATACTCCGGAAAACGAACAGGAGATTTCTCAGGATGCTGTTATTTCTGGAATTTTCTCTGACGGAGAAATGACCTCTGTTACTATTGGTCCTGCTAGTCAATGGCAAAGTGTGATTACAAATGTCAAAATCTCAGAAACACCTAAAACTGATGATTTTAGCTTCGATATTATCGGCATAGATAATGACGCTAATGAGGTGGATCTATTTACAAACCAAACAGATAAGATTGTTGATATTTCTTCAATTGACGCGCTTCAATACCCATATCTTAGATTGAGATATGAAACCAGCGATGCCGCCAATCTTACCGCAGCGCAGCTGGCCAAATGGCAGGTAATCTATACCGGTGTACCGGAAGGTATCTTGCTGGTAAATGATGACTTTAATCAGGAAGAAAATGTGCCTGAAGGGCAGAAGATTCAATTGCCATTACGCTTTGTTAATATCTCAGACAAGAATTTCTCCGATTCACTGATGGTAAATTATGGTACGTTCAATACAACTTCACGTACATCTGATAAGCTTACCACCAAAATTTTATCACCGCAGATAAACGATACTACGAGTTTTGAGTTGGAGCTAAAAACGCTTGGCAAATCAGGAGCAAATGACCTTAATGTGTTTGTTAACCCTCGGGTTGAAGTAGAGCAATATTATGAAAATAATATTCTGAATATCACCAATTATTTAAATGTTAATAGGGACAATATTAATCCATTGTTAGATGTGGTATTTGATGGAGAACGTATTCTAGACGGAGAGATAGTATCGCCATCACCATTGATTGGCATTACCTTGAAAGAAGAAAACTCTTTCTTACAGAAGAAAGATACCACGGGAGTACGCTTGTTTTTAAAGCAAGTTGAATTAGATGGCCAACCTTGCGATGCCTGTGTTTTCGAGCGCGTATCATTTTCATCACCAAATGTGGAATGGTTTCCGGCTACAGCCGATAGCGATTTTAAAGTAGAGTATAAACCCGATCCGTTGGAGGATGGTATTTACACTCTGAGAGTGGAGGCTGAAGATGAGAGTGGTAATGAAAGCGGCACTGAGCCTTATTCCATAAATTTTGAAGTAGTCAATGAGTCGACTATTACTAATTTTTACCCTTATCCCAATCCATTTTCTACCAGTACAAGGTTTATTTTTACCCTTACTGGGAGTGTAGTACCCGATGAAATTAAAATTCAGATAATGACAGTATCCGGTCGGGTGGTCAGAGAGATTACACAAAATGAATTAGGCCCGATAAGAATCGGTAACAATATCACTGATTTTGCCTGGAATGGTAAAGATGAGTTTGGCGACCAGTTGGCCAATGGGGTTTATATTTATCGTGTGCTGGTTCAGTCAAACGGTCAGGCTATCGATAGTAGAGAGACCTCGGCTGATAAAGCCTTTAAAAAGGGATATGGCAAATTATACCTTTTGAGGTAAGGCTTTCGTAAAAGTGTATGTAACTAAAATTCCCCCAAACAGGGTGAATTTAGAATAAGTGTTACATTTCCATTTTATTATGCACTTTTCAACCTACATAAAGACATTTTTGAGCCTGAGTATGCTCTGTCTTTGCCACTTCACTGTGGCACAATCCTACAATTTTATCAAGTATGATATTAGCGATGGTCTGGTGCATGATAAAGTCCTTGACATTACAGAAGACCATTTTGGCAATCTTTGGATAGCTACATTACAAGGCGGCCTTTCAAGATTTAATGGCCTGGAATTTGAAAATTTTACCATCAGAGACGGGTTAGGCAGCAATTTCGTACGCGATATTATGGTTGATAAGCATGGTAACGTATGGGCGGCCACAGCCAGCGGCCTTTCTATGTACAATGGCCAGGTATTTGAAAATTATACCATCGATACGGCCGAAGAAAACAACAATTCAATAAGCGTGATCGCAGAGGGCGATAACTGTATTTGGTTTGCAATGCCCAAAGGAGGAGTAGGTAGGTTTGACCTGTCTACCAAAAACATTACCAGTTACGAACTGGACGGCAAAATGAAAAATGATAAAGTCATCTGCATAAAAGTAGATGAAAAAGGAGCTGTTTGGGTGATTTCGGTAGTTAATGGCTTGTTTAAATTAGAAAACAATGCATTCGTAAATGTGATCCAAAACGCTGACTTTAAGGGCTATTTGCTTTCGATTTATACTGATGCATCAGGTATATTGTGGCTTGGGTCAAATAAAGGCCTTCTTCGCTACGATCCTGATAAGCCAAATGTAATTAATGATTTTTTTGATCCCCTCAAGGGCCTCTTTATAAAATCAGCCGCAGTAAAAGACTCAAGTAATTTTTGGGCACTATCAGCCTTTGGGCTAGTGAGAGTAGAAAATGGTGTATTTAAGCCCCTTTCAAAAACTGAAGGTCTTACAGAAACAAAAATAAATACAGTGTATTGCGATCGGGAAGGTACGGTTTGGGCTGGCACCGATGGTGAAGGTATTTACAAACTGGTAAATGAGACATTTATCCACTTTGGGGCTGGTCATGGTTTAAATGGAAAACCTGTAACTGCTATAGCCAGGGATTTTAATAATAGGTATTACATCGGCACACACGGTGGTGGTGTAGATGTTTATGATGGCAACAAGTTTTCTAACCTGGGCATGGCCGAAGGGTTGAGTAATACCTATATATCTTGTGCCATTACTGATAAACAGGGTAATGTTTGGTTTGGCACAAGAGGTTCTGGTTTAATCAAATACGATGGTGAGACTTTTGCCTTTTATGATAAAGACGATGGCCTCATTTTCAACACAGTGAGGTGTATGTATAATGATAGCCAAAATAACCTGTGGGTAGGCACACCCAACGGACTAAGCAAATATGATGGCCGATCGTTCGAAAATTACACCATAGACAACGGCCTGCATGATAACACTATCTGGAATTTTCAGGAGCTATATCCTGGCAAGGTGATGGTAGTCACACGCGAGGGTATTAGTTATTTTGTAGAGGGAAGAGAGCCAGAGTTATTTCGGGAAGACAACATTTTCGACAAGAGAATAAACATGGTGGTTGAGGATGAAAAAGGAAACTACTGGATAGGATATAGTGGCCATGGTGTACTGAAATATAATAAGTATAGTGGTTTGGCAACCAAAATTACAACCGAGAAGGGGTTGACATCTGATTTGATCTACAACCTTATCTTCGATGAAGATGGAAACTTGCTTGTTGGCAGCGAAAGAGGCATTGACAAGATTTATCTCGATGAAGACAAGCAGATACTGCGTATAAAGAGTTTTACAGAAATCGAAGGTTTCAAAGGACTTCAGACTATCCCCAATGCATTTTATAAAGAATATGATGGTAATATATGGTTTGGCTCTAGCGAAGGCATATTTAAATACCAACCAGGGAAGGAAACTAAAAATACCACGGAGCCGATCACCTATATCTCCGGGTTGAAATTATTTTATAACGAGGTCGACTGGTCTAGTTATTCAGATAGTTTGAGTAGTTGGTTTACACTACCTCACAATCTAAAATTGCCATATAATAAAAACAGCCTGGTTGTTGAGTATTTTGGCAGCAGTCATATAAACCCTCAGGAAGTAAAATACCAGTTTAGGCTCAAAGGCTTTGAAACTGACTGGTCACCACCAACCAAAAAATCAGAAGCAGTATATACCAACTTGCCACCAGGCGATTATACTTTTGAAGTGAAGGCTTCTAATAGTGATGGGGTTTGGAATGAGCAAGCGGCTCAGTTTTCGTTTCTTATTGTACCACCATTTTGGCAGGAAGCATGGTTTTTTGCCGTAATGGTACTGATTTTTCTTATTGCTATAAAATTATTCAACGACTATCGCATTAAAGCCAATCTCAATAAAGTATTAACCATTGAGCGTATACGGGCAGAAGAGTTAGTAAAGGTGAGAAAGCGTATGGCTCGGGATTTTCACGACAATATGGGAAATCAGCTTGCAAGTATTACAGTATTTGCCAATCTCATAAACATGAAGTTGAAAGATAAATCAAGTGAGGTTGATGAATTGCTTCAAAATATTGAAAAGCATACCAAATCACTTTTTAACGGGACAAAGGATTTTATTTGGTCTATCGACCCTGAGAGCGATGATATCGAAGAAATTTTCACCTATATCAAAGACTTTGGAGAAGAATTATATGGCAATGTGCCCATTGATTTTTACTCTGAGGTGATTGGTATACAGGGAAAGCATACCTCTGTGCCGTCAGGTTATAGCAGGCATATTGTCTTGATTTTTAAAGAAGCAATGACAAATGCCCTAAAGCACTCGAAAGCCACTGAGGTATATTTTGGTTTGAACCTGAAAGGACGCGAATTCGTAATAGAACTTAACGACAATGGCGAGGGCATATCTAGCGAAAAGCTCAGAAAAGGCAATGGGTTTAAGAATATGCGATCCAGAGCCAGCCAAATAAATTGCAATATACAAGTAGAGAGCAACCCTAAACCAGGGGGCACCAGAGTGACACTTTACGGTGTAATAGAATCAGATCAGACTTCACGTAAAATGAAGATTTTTTAAAAACTAAATGAAATAAGGATGAATTACTTTAGATCCAGGGTAGTAATCGTTGAAGACAACGATGCTGTACGCGAAGGCTTTTCTTTAATAATCAATAGTGTAAGTAAATACTATGTGGTAAACGGCTATGATAATGCCGAAGATGCCATTAAGAATCTCAAAAAGGATAAACCGGAGATTATACTCATGGACCTTGAATTGCCTGGTATGAATGGTATAGACGCCATCGCAGCGATTAAAAAAATGAATCCGAATATAGATCTGATTGTAAATACGATTTACGAAAATAGTGAGTTGGTTTTTCAGGCACTATGCGCAGGTGCTGCAGGCTATATTACCAAAAACACAAGCCATTCTGAGCTGCTAGATGCGATTGATGAGGTGATCAATGGAGGAGCACCAATGAGTAGCAAAATTGCAAAAATGGTGGTGAGTTCTTTTCAGAAAAATCCTAATTCACCACTATCTAATAGAGAAACGGAAGTGCTGGAGCTACTGTCACAGGGCAAGAGTTATAGTATGATTGCTCAGGAACTTTTCATCACAAAAGAAACTGCCAAATCTCATATAAAAAACATTTACTCTAAGCTGCAAGTCAATAGTAAATCTGAAGCTATAGCAAAAGCTACAAAGGAGAAATTGATCTAAAGGGGGTGCCTTTGCCCCAAATCCGATTGTTTAAGTGATACAAGCCCCCCAAAAAATCATGCTTTTTGGGGGGTTTTTGCTGCCCGCCATATGTAGACCTTTGAAATAAGGCCTAAACTATATTTTTATCGGGTATTTCGCTAGCCAACCCTTAGTGGAAATTGCTCGGTACTATGCCGTTTTGCCGAAATCTAATTTTCACTTAAATAATCAAATATGAAGAAGTATTTACTTTTGAGTTTCATGTTGATGTTCGCATTTGCATTTAGCGAATCGTGGGCTCAAGAAAGGACGGTCTCCGGAAAGGTCACCTCAGCTGAGGATGGGTCAACTCTACCGGGTGTCAACGTTGTGTTAAAGGGAACTACCACAGGTACAGTTACCGATATTGATGGTAATTATAGACTGAGTGTTCCAAATGATGACGGTGTGCTGATTTTCTCTTTTATCGGTTTGGCCTCTCAGGAGATACCAATTGGTAATAGAGCGGTTATTGATGTGGCCATGGCTTCTGACGTAACACAGCTTACAGAGGTGGTGGTAACAGCACAGGGTATCGAGCGTCAAACAAAAGCATTGGGCTACTCTGTGGCAAATGTGGAGTCTGACCAGGTACAGCAGATTTCAGAGCCTGATGCGGTACGTTCACTGCAGGGAAAAATACCAGGGGTACAAATCCAGGGTTCCAGTTCTGTACCAGGCGCCTCTACAAGGATTACAATCAGAGGTAACTCATCTGCCTTAGGTAACAACTTACCACTGTTCGTAGTAGATGGTATTCCTTTCGATGCCGGCCAGAGCTCCACGGCAAGTCAATTGGCTAATGGGGCGGCTTATTCTAATAGAATTTCTGACCTTGATCCAAACTCCATTGCTTCAATTACAGTACTAAAAGGAGGTGCAGCTGCGGCTCTTTATGGTTCCAGGGCAGCTAATGGTGTGGTATTAATTACAACCAAAGGTGGGTCAGGTAAAGCATCTAGGAAAGGATTAGAAATATCGCTTACCTCTTCTTACTCTTTTGAGCGCGTGGCTAATCTGCCCGACTATCAGAATACTTACGGAGCTGGGTCAGATGGTGATTATGGAAACGTAAACGGATCTTGGGGTCCTAAATTTTCTGATCTCGATAGTATTCCTCACTGGTATGGAGGCCCTAACGGACTTCCAAATGCATTTCCTCAGTTTTCTACTTTCGATTCTGCCGGAAACGTGACAGGTGCTATCAATATTCCTTACCGCGCCTACCCAAATAATGTTGAAGATTTCTTCGACACAGGGCATGTACTTGAGAATAGCATTGCAATTAATAGTGGAGGAGAAAAAGGAAACATGAGCCTTGTTGTATCTCGTACAGATCAGGCAGGTTTTATACCTACTACTGAGTTTGACAGGACAACAATAAGCCTTGGAGGAAGATCCATTTTAGACAATGGTTTGATAGCGGGAGGTAATTTTTCCTACACACAAACCAACCAGGTAGGGCCGCCACTTTCGGGTAATGCAGTTGGAGCTACGTCAGTAACATCACGTTTGCTTTGGCTTAATAGAGCGTGGCCAATCAATGATTTTGATTTATTACCATTTACCGACCCAACTACCGGTGGTAATGCTTTCCCTGTAAATGCAGATAACCCTTACTGGACTTTGGAAAATAGTAAGTTTACAAGTGAAGTACACCGTTTTGTGGGTAATGTAAACTTCTCATACGATTTTACAGATTGGCTTACTGCCAGCTACAAAGTTGGTGTAAACCAATATACAGACGATAGATTTCAGGTCGTTGGTGCAGGTTCTGTAGGTAGAAATGGTATTGGAGAGATTATCAATGACAGATATTTCTGGCAGGAAATCGAATCTAACTTTTTACTTACTATTTCTAAAGACCTCACTGATGATATAGACCTTACAGCTACTATTGGTCAAAACTTCAACCAAAGAAGGTTTGATAACCGTACCATTACAGGTACAAGCATAGTTTCCAGAGGGATCACCAACCTGAGTAATACAGCTAACCTGGTAAGTCCGGGAGACCTGGGAGATAGCAAGCGAAGACTAATAGGGGTATTTGGAGATATCTCGCTAGGTTATAAAGACTTTTTGTACTTAAACCTAACAGGTAGAAATGACTGGTCGTCAACATTGCCTGAAGATAATAGAAGCTTCTTTTATCCGGCAGTGAGTTCTTCCTTCATCTTCACTGATGCTTTTGACATTGGTGGAAATGTACTCACTTTTGGTAAAGTAAGAGCAGGCTGGTCTAAGGTAGGTAATGATGCCGCACCTTACAGTATAGATCCAATATTCGTTACGAATCCGACATTGGGTAATAACTCGAATGGTCTGGCATTTCCGCTAAACACGGCTACAGCAAACAACGTATCTGCAGCCAGCCAGGGTAATGTGCTTGGTAACCCTGAGTTGACACCAGAGTTTACTGAGGAAATCGAACTAGGTACTTCACTTCAGTTTTTCAACAACCGACTGGGGTTAGATTTCACTTACTATGATAGAAAAACTACAGATCAGATCATATCTGTGACAGTTCCTTCAGAGTCCGGCTTTACGAGCCAGGTGACAAATGTTGGGGAAATCACTAACGAAGGGGTAGAAATAGGTCTTGATATTACTCCGGTTTCTTTAAATAACAGTTTCAGATGGAATATCTACGGAAACTTCACACACAACAAAAATGAAGTAGTAGATATCGGAGACAATGAGCAGTTGGTGATAGCTGCAGGTTTTGGAGACCCTAGAGTAGTACTTGTACCGGGTGAAGAATATGGTGTTTTACAAGGTTCTTACAATGCCAGAGATGACGAAGGCAACTTACTGATAGATCCAAATACTGGTAATAAGATTCAGGCCAATGATACGCGTATTGTAGGTAACCCTAACCCAGATTTCATATTTGCTGTAACAAATACATTCAGCTACAAAGGCCTCAAGCTTAGAGTGCTTTTTGATTGGAAAGAGGGAGGCGATTTATTTTCTCAAACAGTAGCTACACTACTTTCCAGAGGTGTAACTAAAGATACCGAAGACAGAGATGCATCTGTAGTACTTCCGGGTGTTTTTGGAGATGCTAATACCGGAGAACCACTTAGAGATGCTGAAGGCAACAAAACTGTAAATAATATTCAGATAAATACTAACCGCCTGTATTTCGATAATTACGGCTTTGGTGGTACTGCTGAAGATAATGTTTATGACGGTACCGTGTACCGATTGAGAGAAATCTCATTGTCATACTCATTACCGGATAAGCTCCTGCAATCATTGCCTTTTGGCTCGGTAGAAGTTTCAATATCTGGTCGTAACCTATGGTTTTTTGCACCAGGCTTTCCTGAGCATACAAACTTTGATCCTGAGACCAACACATTTGGCTCAACAAACGCACAAGGTTTTGAGCAGAGAACATATATTCCTTCAACCAGAAGGTATGGTGTCAATCTAAAAGTTACACTTTAAACAACTAGAGAAATGAAGAAATATAAGATACATATACTCACACTGTTGATAACCTTTTTAGGGTTTTCTTGTGAAGATGGGCTTGATATCAATCAAGACCCGAGTAACCCACTTGATGCTCCGTTGAGTCAAATATTACCAGCAGGGCAGGCAAGTGTTGGGTTTAGAATGTCTCAGATTACAGGTGGTCCTAACAATGCCGCTTCTGTCTTTGCACATCAGATGGTAAACTTTAGAGTTGACCAGTATACCATGACTGGTAATTCATTTACCAACGATTGGAATTTCTTGTACTCAAATGGTTTAAGAGACCTTGAGGCGGTAATTGAGAAAGGTACTGAATCTGAAGCTTGGCACTATGTAGGTGTAGCCCAGGTGCTAAAATCTTTTGCCTTTGGTGTGATGGTAGATATTTGGGGAGATGTACCGTACTTTGATGCACTTCAGGGAAGTGGTAATTTTAGCCCTGCTTACGATGGCGGACAGGCTATTTATCAAGACCTGTTTGTGGTATTAGATGAAGCAATTGCCAACCTGCAAAAGGAGTCATCGTTGTCTCCGGCAGGTGATGATGTAATTTACAATGGCAATCTTACCAGATGGATTGAATTGGCAAATTCTATAAAACTTAAGCTGTATCTCAATGCAAGGTTAACCTCTCTTTATGACCAAAATGCTGTAAATCAAATCATTGCTTCTGGTGACTATATACAAAGTAATGCAAATGATTTTCAGTTTAATTACGGCACGAGTCAAGCCCCTCAAAATCAAAACCCTGCTTTTCAGACTAATTATGCCGCTGCAAGTAGAGAGATGTTTATCAGTCCATTCTTTTATCAGAGGATGAAGGGGCTGAATGATCCCCGTATGAATTATTACTGGTTTAACCAGATACCAGAGGGAGGAAATGCTCAAAATCCTACGGATTTTCAAGATGAGACTTCAGATGGCTTATTTGTTTCGACTCGATTTGGTGCAGTAGGCCCAAATGCAAATTTTGCTCAGCAAAACTCACAGAGCTTGCTAGGGCTTTACCCCGCAGGAGGATCTTATAATGATGGAAATGGTGGTACCGCCAATGCAACAAGTGCTCCAGGTAATGCGCCACAGAGGCTACTTACTAACTATGCCATGAAATTCATATTGGCAGAGCTTGTTTTGGAAGAAGGAGCCAATGGTGACGACAGGCAACTATTTGCCGATGGTATTCAGGCAGCTTTTGATAAGGTAAATGATGTGGTTGGTATTGTAGGTAGCGGAGCTCCTACTATAGATCAGGCCACTATTACAGACTATATAAATGCCAGATTGGCTGAGTATGATGCCGCAGATAATAGAGGTAAACTCGAAATAATTTTACAGCAAAAGGCTATCGCCAATTTTGGTTGGGGCATAGACAGCTATAATGATATAAGAAGAACAGGTTTGCCGGAGATTTATGATCCTAATGCTGATGGCGATGTAAATACAACCAGTAGCAGGAGTTATGCATTAAGTTTTACATATGTAGATACGCAGTTGGATGCGAATCCTAATGCACCTTCTCAGCGCCTACCGGCAACAGATAATGTTTTTTGGGATGTTAACTAAAATGATACTATAATGAAAACATATAATATAAAGTTCTTTTTATTCATACTAGGCCTTACGGTTTTAGCAGCATGCGAAACTGACTATGAAAGTCCGCTAGAAGAGTTTGATAGGGGAGCCACTGTAAAAGCGATTCTTGACCCTGAGCATTCTTCCATAAACTTGCTTGGCGATGTGTCCACGGCTACTGTAGAGTTTGAAATTGTGCCGTTTGACGAAAATGGTCAAAATGCTGATTTAATTGAGAGCCTTGAGATTTCGGTACAGTTTCTTCCAGCAGATACTGCCGGAGGTAAGAGACAGACCGATGAAATTCTAGTATCTACAGAAACTACCTTTAATAAAACTGTAGTTTATGAAGTACCTGATTTAGTAGATCTTATTCCGGGCCTTACAACAACTAATTTAGGTCCTAGCGATGTGTTCAGATTTAGTTTTAATGTGATCACTTCAGATGGTAGAGAGTTTGGGCCTTCCAACACGGCATCACAGATATGTGGTACGGCAGGCTCTAATGGTACTTGTACGTTTGATGTGCCAGTTACCTGTCCTTCTGATAATGAATCTTTTGCGGGTGAATATTCCAGTGTAATTACAGCAAGTAATTTCGGTGGCTTCGTAGGAAGTACTAACCCTAGTGTGACCATAGCCTTTGCCGGACCGGAGGAGTTTAGATACAGTATATCTGACATCACTTCTTTAGCCTATGTGCCATTTGGAGGTACTGCCTATGCTACAGACTTTGTAGATATCTGCGGTACACCTTCATTTACAACTGTTCAGACTTTTGGAGCCACTTCAGATACAGGTGGAGGTACCTGGGACCCTGAAAACGGGGTGCTTACATTCAATGCTTTTGAAGCAAATAATGGCCTCACATGGACCGTAGTGTTAACTAAAAAATAATGAGACAAATGAAAAATCTAGCATATTTAATACTTATGGTCTTGTTTGTCGCAGTGGCCTGTGACGATGAGGATTTCACGCCACCACAAAACTTTTTAGATTCACCGTCATTCATTGCTACAGCTTCAACTGATAGTGCCGATGGTGGTGATGTGGTTACTATTGACGTGAGAGTTTCTGATGCACCTGCGGGTGTAGATAGTATTGCAGTAAGCACTACTAACAGTTTAGGGGATGTTACTATCAACAGCGGTAGTATCATTGGTCAGACGGAAGGAGATTTCGATGTGGTTGTAGAACTTCCTTTGATTTATGAAGGCCCTTTTGCTATCACTGTTGAAGTATACGATGATCAATTTAATGTACGAGAGAATGAGCCGGCCAGAAAGTCCTTCACTCAAACACTCACAGTGGAATTAGATTACAAATTTGCGGCACCTTCTTTTACAGTAGATTTAGAAGACGATCAGTTATCTGCAGGTGATAGTACTGACATTACTATTACTATAAACGATGTCCCTGGTGGTGGAATTGAGAGAGTGACTGCATCTGCAGGAGGAGGTACTGTAAATCTTGATCAGGCATCTATCGATGCAGTTTTAGGTGAGTCTTCCGGGGTTGTAACCGGGAAATACATTGCCAATGCAGATCCTACAGAAACCGGAGAAGTTGATGTGACTGTAACTATCGGTGATGTAACACAACAGAGATCAGCCTCCGCTAGTGCATCTGTGCTTGTAATTTGTGCATCTGAAGGCAATATTGCTGGCACTTATAGCTCGTATGCTAGTGGTTCAATAGGTAACGGCACGGAGTATGAAGCGATTTCAACAGTGATTACTATTACACAAATCAACGAAGGTCAATATATGGTGAATGATTTATCATTTGGAGTATACCCTCAGATTTATGCTGATTCACCAGTATCAGGAACAATTAATGTTTGTGGTAACAAAATTAGTGACTTTAATGTAGTTGATGGCTTTGGCGACCCTTTTACTATTACTGGTATGACCGCAGACCCTGATGTTATCAATGGAGTGATTAAGATCGAATGGTCCAATACTTTCGGAGATAATGGAACGGTAGAATTAGAATTGCAATAATTAAAATCAAATGAAAAGCAAAAGCTGTCGCAATTACTGCGACAGCTTTTTTTAGACTTTAATTCATGGAGAGGTAATACTCAACGATCTTTATCAAATCATCAATGTCTTTAAAATTTAGCTTATTAGACGAGGCGAAGGTTTCTACTAGTGGGTATTGATTACCAAATAACTCTTGATTCTTTTTTAGCTTACCATTTACCTTAAAAAGTACGCCATCCTTCAAGGCATAAATCTGTGCCTTTTTGAGAATCTTCTTGTTTTTACTGCCCATATCTACAGCAGGTACGTAGGTAGGCTCTTTAATTTCGATATAATGGTGTTTTAGCACCTCAACCTCTTTATCTAAAAGTACTTCAACTATCCCTGTAGGTAATTTACCTTTTGACTGAAGCTGATCGGTGTTAATAAATTGACGGTTGCCATTAGAGTCTGTTATGCTTAATTCAGCGAGGAGAGAAAAGTTACAGACTTTGACCTCGGCTTTCGTCTGTATTTCTACAAGTTTATGCTTTAGGTCAATTCTGGCTTGGTAGTTTTTAAGCATCTGACCTGATTTGAGAATTATCTCTGCCTGCTTCCAATCCTCAAAAAGGTAGACATGGCCTTCTGTTTTGGGTGGAGGTAATGGCAATTCATCAATAACACCACCAGGATTTACATTTTGGTCTATTATGCTTACCTCTCCACTTTGAGCAAAAAGGCCGTGAGAGCAAAAAAATATAAGGGAAATAGATAAACTTTTTTTCATTTTATTATTAGTTGTTTTGACTAATAATAAAAGTACTTCAATTTTCTATTTCCCTTATTTAGGGGGATGTTTGGCTAAAACCTATCCGGTGTCTGGATTACCTTGAGTACGATCTCATGAGGGTCACCATCATTGTCAAGTAAGTAAAATTTTACCAACGGATTATCTTCTTTTATCCTGTTTTCAATCTTTATGATCTCATTATCAGGTAGTTTTTTCTGAATGTCATCTTTCAGGTCTTCCAGCGACTGTGCAAATGCTACTTCAAGGTCGCTAGGGTTGTATTTCGAGGTTTTCATAGTCCGTTAGTTTCTTAAATAATACGGAATTTAGATATCCTTCATCTAAATTCAAAAAGTCTACCATCTGATTAATGCCGAAGCCCAGGTAAATCCGCTACCAAAGGCCGCCAGGCAAACCAAATCGCCATCTTTTATTTTTCCTTCTGCCCAGGCTTCGCTGAGAGCGATAGGTATTGAACCGGCTGTGGTATTTCCATATCGCATAATGTTATTGTAAACTTTATCGTCAGCCAATTCCAGCTTTTGCTGGATGTAATTGCTAATTCTCAAATTGGCCTGATGCGGCACGAGTAGGTCGATATCCTCCTTCTTCATATTGTTGGCATCGAGCGCCTCTTGGATTACTTCCATAAAACGCACAACAGCATGTTTAAATACCAGGTTGCCATTCATATGCACCTTAAACCCTGAAGTATCTAAAATTTGGTCAGGTTGTCTTTCTTCATTTGAGCGGCTACCACCGGGATCTTTCACATAAAGTTCTTCAGCAAATCTTCCGTCTGAGTGTAAGTGTGTACTTAAAATGCCTTCGCTTTCTCTAGGTTGTAAAACAGCAGCTCCGGCCCCGTCACCAAAGATTACTGCTGTGCCCCTACCTTTATCAGTCAGGTCTAGCGCAGAAGACTGTATCTCAGCACCAATAACCAGCACATTTTTGTACATACCGGTCTTTATAAATTGATCAGCAGTAGAAAGGGCATAAATAAAGCCAGAACAAGCGTTCTTTATGTCCATAGCCGGGATGCTCTCAAGACCAAGCTCACGTTGTAATAAAACACCAGACCCTGGGAAGTAATAGTCTGAAGTAATAGTAGCGAAAACAATAAAGTCGATGTCTTTCACATCTACCCCTGCACGCTCCATCGCCATACGGCTGGCTTTTGCAGCCATATTGGCTACGGTATCTTTCTCCGGATCGATAAATCTTCTTTCATGAATGCCCGTTCGCTCAACAATCCATTCATTATTGGTATCTATAATTTTAGAAAGGTCATCGTTTGTTACAACTCGCTCAGGCACGTAATGTCCAACCCCCGCTATCCGTGTATGCTTCATAAAATGAAAATTGGTAAAATCAAATATAGTTAATTAAACTAACATTAGTTAGGGTGCAAAATTATGCCTAATTTGATGTAAACCAATATGATAAACATGATTAATACGATTCTTTATTTACTGATGGCGTTGCAAATGTCTGTGACTGATGAGATTAGACAGACAAACAAACAGATGGAGGAAGCTTTTAACGCAGGAGATTTAAAGAAAGTAGCTTCTTTTTATGCCGATGATGCTGTACTCCTCAATGCAGATGGTAAGGCAGTGACTGGTAGAAAAAACATAGATGATTACTGGATGAAAGTTAAAAACCCGGTCACCTGGGAGCTTGAAGTCATAGAGGTAAGTCAGGATGAAAAGCACATTTACGAAAACCCTTACTATAAAAGCTTGAAAAACAAACCGCTAGACTGGCGTGTACATGGTTTTGAATTTGATGATCGAGAAAACCTTGTGTATCAACTAGGTCATAGTACACTCAAAACAAAGCGTGATGACGGAGTAAAATCAAGTGAAGTAGATTTTATACTGATCTGGCAAGCGACTGATGAAGGGTATAAAATTTTGCTGGATACTTACTCATGGTAACGTTAGAGCCTATCATTGGTGTAGATAATGTAAGACAAAGTGCAATTTGGTATGAGAAGCTGTTAAGCTTAAAACCTACTCATGGAGGAGATGCTTTCGAGATTCTTAAAAATACAGCAGGTGATACGGTTCTATGTCTGCACAAATGGGGTGAACATGATCACCCCACACTTACCAACCCTAAACCAGTTGCCGGCAATGGCCTCATCTTATATTTTAAAGTGGCACAAGTAGATGCGATCTATGAAAAAGCCATGGCTTTGAAGGCATCTATCAAAATAACGCTTCATCAAAACCCAAATTCCCATTTAAGAGAGTTTTCCCTGGAAGATCCTGATGGTTACTACCTTACCATTAGCAGTACAGAGTAGGCAGACCTTTTTGCTCTGAAGCGATTTCATAATTTTTCTCAAGCCGG
>NZ_SMMD01000438.1 GCF_009711475.1 Fulvivirga aurantia | reverse complement strand
CTAATTGTTATCTAAGAAGCTTCTGTTTCTCTCAATTTTCAGATCCTGAAGCAACGATGACTTCACACGGATTGTAAAGTTGTAGCTTTCGTATCTTCCAAAAGGAGTCCAGCTTAAATTCATCGTCCAGCAGTGGAGGTCTCGGGTTATACCAAATTGAGTAAGGGTAAAGTCTTTTTCTTCAAAGTCGTAACCAGAGTTATAAGTTATCTTCCACTTCTCAGATAATGAGAAGTCACCACTAAATCGCAATGACTGAGTAATGTTCGGATCCTCAAAGCCTCTTTTAGAATAATTTAAACTATAGTTTATTCTTAAGCTCCATGGTATGCTAAAGTCGACATAAGCATCAGGATTGCTGATCAAGTAATCTTTTTCAGCATCGTTTAAAGCAGAGTTGTTAATCCTTTCTCTGGTTTTTTGGTCACTTTTATTTCCTCCAGGGCTTAAATTAGTACTGAGTGCAATTGTTGCGCTTGACAGTTGACCGATTCCCTGCCCGCTATTCCATGCATAACGATCGATGCGTCTTTGGTAAAAGATTGTTTCATCACGACTGTTTACACCGGTACTGTCGAGTACATAAACATAAGGGTCTATTGTACCATTTACGTTGATATTTAATTTACTGTTAAAAACAGCAGTGTTTGCCCTCAGGCTGATATTAGATAACTTGAAAGAATCTGCCACCACATTGTAGCTCGTACTTAAGCCAAAATTGTTAAGAATCGGCACTTTTTTAGATTGTTTCACTGAATCGTCATCAGAAGCTACTTTCATTTCTAGAGTGTTATTGATAGAAAGCCCGATGCTACCACTTTCACCAATTCCTGGTCCGCCATATACAGCCCCCTGATTATCTTGACCTCAGGATTTCCTCACCGTTTTCTCCGGTAAGGTGCTGATAATAGCCAAATTTCTCGTCACTAAAATCAGGTGAGTATGAGAAAGAGATGCTTGGGTTCATTACATGCCTTATGGCTTGTATTTTACTACCCTCTTTGAAGAAATGGTAGCCGTAAAGCCTTGTATTAAATGAAGCACTTGCGCTGTAGGTAGATACTCTGTTAAAACCATCTAAAGTGTCTACTACGATTGCCTGGTTAGGATTATCAGGATCTATACCATATTCTAATTTTTCAAAGTACCATTTTTCTTCGTAGTTCACAGAAGGGCTCACAGTAAAGTGCTTTAACATCTTAAATGAAGTTGCCAAGGGTATCTGATGCCTGATTCCTTTTCTTGAGTTCGCTAAAAAAGTCCCGAAGTTTTCAAAATCAAATGGTGCAATACTGTCTTGAGAAGGGTCAGAGCCGATTCTACCTACATTATTAGTGATATCGTTAGTGCCGGCCATAGTATACCTCAAGCTTATCTTGTCTTTCCAGCTGCTGGAAGATCCACTCTTTCCTCTGAAAGGATAGATGTTTGACATGTTAAAAGAAACGGACGGTAAAAGAATGTCAACTTCTTTAGTACGCACGTCCTGATTATGCCTTGCACTTATGCCCAGTGAGAAAGGGCTGTTTCTAAATGTTTTTGAATAGTTTACATTTGAGCTCAACTTTCTGGTGAGGTTGTTGAAGTTGCTATTAGGGTTATTCGGGTCCTGAACCTGCCCAACACCTATGAAGTTGTTTTGGTTGTAGGTAGAAGTTGCGGCATTTACAGAAGCAGAAAACCGGCCTGTTCCCTTTGTTTGAGGTGTGTGACTCCAGTTTAGTCTAAAATCGTTCTGTTTTTGATCTCGATCCTCAATATTGTCTGATATTCTTAGCTGCGTAACGTTGAAGTTGAAATTACCATTGTAGGAGTATCGTTTTTTATAAGGCACCGCCACATCTACTCCGTAACCCCCTTTAGAATAGATATCACCTCTAATGGCTAGTTTCATATAGTCGCTGATGTCGAAAAAATAGCCACCGCCTCTTAAAAAGAAACCCCTTCTCCGTTCCTCACCATATGACGGTACGATGATGCCTGAAGAAGCCTCGTTTTGCGCGGGAAACATACCAAAAGGAAAGCCTAGTGGAGTAGGAACATTATTAATTTCAAGATTGAAAGGCCCTGAAACAATTTTGTCATCAGGGATTGCCTTAGTACGTTTTGCTTTTATTCTGTAGTGTGGGTGGGCCAGGTTACAGGTAGTATATGAGTTATCTATACTAAAAAGCTCATTTTCTGAGTTTTTGAAAACGGTTTCACCATGCAGGTAGCCTTCACCCTGTTGAGTCACAACTTCTGAGATTCTGGCTCGACCTGTTTTAAAATTATATTCTATGTCTTTTGTTTCGTAGGTTTCTGCCCCGTTTTTAAAGATAGGGTAACCTATTTTATTGCCTAAAGAATCTTTCTTACCATGAGCAGTAAGCGTGTTGGCATTATAATCTATCGTTATTTGATCAGCCTCAAGCTCAATAATACCATATTTTATTTTTGAGTCACCATAAAGCCTCACGATTTTACTGTCTACAGAAAAATTGATTGAGTCTCTGGCAGAGTAATTGATAGTAGTCTCAATATCACTTTGAGGAGTAGGGCTTTCCAGGGTGGTAGAATCATTTTCTACCTGTAGGGAGTCAGGAACAACGGCTGTGCTATCAGCGTTTATTGAAGTATCGGCTTGTATCGATTTTTTACCCAACAATTCCTGCCCGATTGTGAGATTTTTTTCAGGAACCTGAGCGAAGAGATTTGTTATGAAAAACCAAAAAAAAGCGACTGATAAGACG
>NZ_SMMD01000280.1 GCF_009711475.1 Fulvivirga aurantia | reverse complement strand
CTTTTGTACACATAATTGGACTAACAATCGGCTTACTTGCCACGTCTCTCTTAATTTTATATGTAGATTATGAATATAGCTATGACAAACATCATCAAAAAAGCTCTCAAATCTATAGGCTCACGCACACAAGAGTTATTGATGGTGAGCCTACTTATACTAAGGCCAGCGTATTCCCAGAACTCGGTATTGAATTAGAAAATGCAATAACATCCATAGAAAGTTCTGCAAGGCTTTTTCCTGTCGCTGCAGAATTTCATCCCATTTTCACCTTTGAAAATGAACTTGGCAAGCCAAGCAATTTTACGGAAAAGGATATTTATCTATCAGATAGTACATTCTTGAAGATATTTGACTTCAAATGGATCGGTAGCTCAAATAACGATGCTCTATCAAAGCCTAATCAAATTATTGTTTCAAAATCATTAGCTCTACGAGTTTTTGGTAAAACCGATGTCGTTGGCAACCAATTGAATTGGCGGGGTATGGGTACCTGGCAAATAAGTGGGGTTTTCGAAGACTGGCCTCCAACCAGTCATCTTCATTTTGATATGTTAGCGAGCTGGGTACCAGTTTATGGTAAGCAAAGTTTACACCGATGGGATGGGTTTTACACCTACATTTTAACAACGCCTTTAGACAACTTAGAAGAACTTAAGCAAGAGGTTAAACTCTTTTCTAAACAATATCTTGCCTCACATAATGAGCAATTTAATGTGTCATCCGACATTGGAATTCAACCTTTAATTGATATTCATCTTAGTTCAAATCTCAACAATGAATTTGAGCTGAATGGCAACAGAGAGATTGTGCATGGTTTGTTTATTATGTCAATTGCCATATTATTGATTGCGGTATTTAATTATATCAACCTGGCCACCTCAGCTGTGAGTCAACGCTCAAAGGAAGTGGGGGTTAGAAAAATTGTCGGATCAAAAACCAAAGAGATCAGAGCACAGTTTCTAATAGAATCATTCTGCCTGGTGCTTTTCTCGCATCTATTATGCCTACTGCTTCTTCAATTGATTGTCCCTGCTTTTAATCAAAAAATGGGTGTTGAAATTGACCTATATAAATGGCTTTCGACTCCTCAATTTTGGTCGGCATTTCTCGGTAGCACGGTCTTGATCACCTTACTAACTGGCTCCTACCCTGCGCTACTTATGTCCCGAATAAAAGCCATAAATCTAATTGCCAAGATCACCTCTCAAAATAGAAAGAAAACATCCTTGAGATCAGTGCTCATGACGACTCAGTTAGCCATGGCCATTTTGTTTTCGATGCTAGCAATTGTCGCTTATTTTCAAGTAGACTTCATAACCAATAAAAGCTTGGGCTATAATAAAGAGATACTTGTTGTGAAATCAATGGAACTCATCACGGATAATAACGACTCAACTTTTGTAAACCGTATCGAGTCATTAAAAAATGAACTCTCTGACTTTAATGATATAGGAAATGCAACACTCACATCGCACATACCGGGTG
>NZ_SMMD01000173.1 GCF_009711475.1 Fulvivirga aurantia | reverse complement strand
TTGAAAAAAGTTATGTCTCTGAGTGACGTTACCGATATCAAAACTTGAGCATTGAACAATTAGCTTCTCTCTCTCTAGGCTCTCAGCTCGCTTCTCTCTGCAATTATTTACTCATTTGATCTAATAATTCATCCAATCTTTCTAGTGTAGACATCATGCCTTCTTTCATTCCCATATTGATCACTGCTTCCAGATCAGATAGAGATTTATAGGTAATTGTAGTTTCCACCAGTGTATTGTCGCTTTTATCGCTAAAGCTAACATGCCATTCCGCTTGTGGAAGATCGGTGTTTTTATTGCCTTCGCTGTCGCTAAAAGCATCCTTAGATTCGTAAAAATCAATTTGGTTGATTTTGGTGTAATCCGTCCAGCCCCAATATTCCTTACCTTCCGGGTCGATCATCGCATAATGCCAATGCCCACCTTCGCGAAAGTCCATGGACTTGGTTTTAGTAATAAATGGCTTAGGGGCAAACCATTGATCCAGCAACTCGCTTTTAGTGTAGCAGTCCCAGACCAGCTGACGGCCAGCGGCAAACTCTCTTTTTAAAGTGATGGTGTTGTTTTCCTTATTTACAAGGAAGTCAAATTGTAGTTGAGCTTTCATTTGGTTGTTTTTTAAATTGTTATGAATAAAATGTAATCAGATCCGGCCTTACCGGTTTCATTTTTCTTTGTTTTTCATTTTCGTTAATAGAGAATCAAGCTGGTCAAACCGGGTTTCCCAAATCTTACGAAACTGATCCAGCCATTGATCTATCTTTTTCATTTTTTCCACTTTCAGCTCATAATAGATCTCTCGGCCTTGTT
>NZ_SMMD01000392.1 GCF_009711475.1 Fulvivirga aurantia | reverse complement strand
TGAGCTCTTCAGACTGACACGGCTCCATATTTAATACCCTGCCGGCCACAGGATGGTAAGTATTCTCTTTACGAAAGTATATGTCAATTTCATATATAGCGCTTCTTACCCGGATCTCCTTAAACTCTCCCGGGCTAAGAAATAGTGCAATGTCTGCCGTTACTTCCGATTCAAGTCTAGCATACATGATATGGTTACTATCATCATTTTCTACATAAAAAGTGGCTGTCTCACTTTGCTCACAATACAGTGGGAGCTCAAATTCTTCATCTTCGCAAGAGATTAAAAAAAAGGTGGCAAATAACAGTATATAGGTTGCCATACTTAGGGAGTAGTAATACTTGTAATTTTTCATCTTATTATTTTTTAGCTGTACATATAATTTGATATTACAAGTTTAGTGATAGCACAAAAGCACTGGGTATCAACCATGTTGTGATTGATAGCAATTATGTTGTAACACTAAAAAAAGTTGTTTAAACGGACTTAACTAACGGTTTTGTACGACCCGGGAGAGTGGTTGTATTTGTCTTTGTAGCACTTTATAAAGTAACTGGTACTTCTAAATCCTACAGCAAACGCAACCTCAGAAACAGTAGCGGCTTGCGCTTCGAGCATTTGTTTCGCTCTTTTTAGTCTAAGCTCTCTAATGAAATTACTCGGACTCATATTTACCAATGTCTTGAGTTTTCTAAAAAGTTGTGTGCGGTCGAGATTAAGTTCCTGACTTAATTCTTCGACTCCAAAATCTTCATCTGCAATATTGGACTCTACCGACTCTATAGCACGCTTCATAAATCGTTCTTCCTGAGAATCTACACTTATCTCAGTCGTCTCAAGCTTAAGAATCTGAGTGTATCGCAACCGCATCTTTTCTCTTGTAGATACCAGATTAGCCAACACCAACCGCAATTCATCGGGGTCAAAAGGCTTCGACAGGTAAACATCAGCTGCAACCTGCAGCCCCTCCAACCGGCTTCGTTGAGATGATTTACCGGTTAGTATCACAATTGGGATGTGATCAGTAGATGCATGGCTTTTTAGTTCGTCACACACCTGATAGCCATCCTTCAACGGCATCATTACATCAGAAATAATGAGGTCAGGCACCAACTTCACAGCCTTTTCTACACCTTCAACCCCATTGCATGCCTCAGTACAATGGTAAGTATCACCCAAGCACGATACTATAAAGGACCGCAATTCATCATTATCCTCAATGATTAACACATTGGCTTTTTCGCTCACCCCCTCATCAATTATTAGTGTTTGAGTTGGTACTTCAACATCTTCAGAAGATATAGCCACAGACCGTAAAGGTAATTTTATAGTAACTGTAGTGCCTACACCCACCCTACTGTCTATTGCTATTGTGCCTTCATGAAGTGTGACCAACTCTTTGGTTAATGCGAGGCCTATGCCTGTGGAAGACTGATCAGTGGTAAAACCTTCGTTTTGGCCATGGTAAAACCTATCAAATAGCCTTGGAATTTTCTCACTGGAAATCCCCCTACCCGTATCTTTAACCAGTATTTCGACAACCTGCTCCTCATTAAGTATTACAAGGTCTAAGTTCACTTGGCCCCCTGGCTCGGTAAATTTACAAGCATTGGACAAGAGGTTGATGACGACTTTTTCAAGCAAGTCAGGATCAAACGCCATGAAGACTGAACTTATCTTACTTGTAAAAAAAAGATCCAAATCACGACTCGCTGCATAAGATTGAAACTGATGGGCAAGATTTTTAAGAAATACAACCAGGTCTTTTTGTTTTAAGTTGACATGGGTTTGACCAGACTCTATTTTGGAGAGTTCGAGTATTTCATTAATCAGTTTAAGTAGTCGCTGTCCATTCTGCTTAATATTCTGTAATAATGCTTTTGATTTTTCATCTTTAGCTTCTTTTAGCAACTCTTTGGCCGGCCCCAAAATTAGCGTAAGTGGAGTTTTAAACTCATGGGAAATATTAGAGAAAAATCGGGCTTTAGTTTGATCTAATGCTTTAAGAGCACTTCTTTCTCTTTCTATCACTCTACCCCGATAGCTAAGGGCAAGAGCCAATATAATTACTTGTAATAAGCATGCAAATTCAAAGCCGTACACCAATGTCATTCCTGAGTCAATAAAAGGCTCATCAATCACTCCATATGAAGTAAGCATTGAATTGGCATAGTTGTAAGAAATACTTAATACCATAGCCAGACCGGCAAAAGCAAAATATTTGGCAAAGGTATTTTTACTTATGAAGTAAATTATATTGCTATAGATAAACAGTAATATCCC
>NZ_SMMD01000291.1 GCF_009711475.1 Fulvivirga aurantia | reverse complement strand
TGTAACTATATTTGGCACTAAACGCACGAGGCCATCAAGCCAACTGTCTAGTTTTTCGATAAGCATTGAGGGATTGAAATCTACTTCCCTTGGAGTGTCGTTCGGGTTTGATGTGGAATCTTGCAGAGGCATAAGCTCAAAAATTTTGGTGGAGTGAATGTCTAACAGCTCCGTCAAAACTTTTGTTTATATGCTCCTACTGGAAGATAACTGCTTAACTGTACTTTCTGCGTGTTTCTACTTTTTGCAACTCACGGTCTATAATCAGTTGCGCTATGGTATCACCTATAATTTCAGGCTTTGCAGAAGCAATCACTTTTTTTACTTTGGCTTCACTTACATCTATGCGATATAGAGCTGTAAGTAGTCGATTGAGATCGTGATCTAAAAGGTGATTTATGATGGGGGTGAGTTTCTTCTTAAGGTCTTCGAGGTCAGAAGCAAGATCTGGCAACTCTGAGTCAAGCGCCAGATCTTTTTTTATTAATTCTTGAGTGAGTATGATATCATCATTACTCTTCATTGGCCTTTTCTTCTTTCTTTTTATCTTCTTTTGGCTCTTTCAAAAGCTCAGGCACATACTCATAGATATTTAAATACCACTTTATAAGCTTTTTTACGTCAGAAACGTACACTCGCTGCTCATCATAATTTGGTATTATGTGTTTTACGAAGGCCTTGAGTTCGTCAGGCTCAGAAGTAGGAGTTACACCTAAATCATTATCAAACTCTGCGTAAATTTTTCTGAATACATCCTCTAAAGGAATAGAACCTTTTTGGTCTGTAGTGTAAATAGAAATATCACTTAAAACAGAAATCCGCTGAGATGCAGTTGCAGGTATTCTCTGTTTCTTTTCGTCAAGAGATTCTAAAATCACACCGGTTCTTGTTGGTTTTAGTACTTTGAAAAGGCCACCTTTCCCAGAAAGTGAAGCAATATCGCTATAATCCATATCTTAATTCTTACTTTAAAATTGAAGCGCAAAAGTAGGTATTAATTTACTAATTGCCACCTTTTACCAGCTCAGTGATATATTTTGTTAATTCTTCTTTGCCCTGTTTAGAAGTTGATGACGTGATCACATGATGAGGCATTTTTTCCCAAAACTGCAACAGGTGTTTTTTATATTTGGCCACTGCAGACTGAGTTTTGTTTTTTGATTGCTTATCGGCTTTTGTAAAGACAATAGAAAAAGGAATGCCTTCTTCACCCAGCCAATTAATAAATTCTACATCTACAGGTTGCGGTGCCAGTCTGGAGTCTATCAAAACAAAAAGGTTGATGAGGTTTTCACGCTCTTTGATATAGTCATGGATCATAGCGCCCCACTTCTCTTTTTCAGCTTTAGATACTTTTGCCCAACCATAACCAGGTAAGTCAACCAAAAACCAGGTGTCATCGATCAAAAAGTGATTGATCAACTGCGTTTTACCGGGTTTACTAGATACTTTGGCTAATTTTGTCCGGCTGGTGAGCATGTTTATTAATGAAGATTTACCCACATTTGATCTACCGATGAATGCGACCTCGGGTCTGTCAGCTGCCGGGCACTGCTGGTGATCGCTACTACTTGTTACAAATTC
>NZ_SMMD01000415.1 GCF_009711475.1 Fulvivirga aurantia | reverse complement strand
TTTGATCAGAGTTTTCTGCTGTCTTTATTTTCACATACTGAATTAGCTCACTTGCTGTAACCTTCTCTTTAGAATTAGCTTGTAAAAATTCTATTAGTGCTGTTGTAAATGGGCTATTTTGGCCAATACTTCCATCAGATACAACTTCTAATCTTCCCGAGGCCAAGGCCCACCTTGATTTATATTGTTCTACATTCTCTGCATACCCCCTATTGGAATCAACAAACAACGAACCTGAAAAACATGCATCGGCTACAAGGAAAGTATGTTGAGACTCTACATTCTTAATGACTTTAAGCAAATCTGAATTTGAAAGGTAATCTCCTACATTATTTATTTCGGCATCAGCTGGTACCCAATATCCTTCATTTAGTAGCTCATCAAAATAACCGTGGCCGGAGAAATAAATAAAAAGGTTATCTCCCGGAGCTACCTTCTCAATCAAGCTTCTCAACCCTTTATAAATATTGCCACGTGTAGCTTGCTCGTCTTTTATGATAGTGGTATTTTCAAATTCAAACCCGTACTTTTTCATCAAAACAGACGCCACATCTGTTGCATCTTTAACCGCGTTGTTTAATGAAGGCCAATTTTCATAATTATTAACCCCAACGATGAATAAATGATTTTTTGCATCTTCGGGTTTATAGGTACCTGCTACTAGATCTTCTCTTACGATCACAAATTTTTTAAGGGCAATGTTATCATTGATGTCCGACACCTCAATAGTAACATAATTATCACCCGGAGATAGAGGCAGGTTAATTATAAAGTTACCATTATCCTTTATAGGGGTGTTTATACCATTTACTTTTAACTTTCGAACTCCAGACTCATCTAAAACTAACCCCTTTAAAGCAATTAAATCCCCCGAAAAACGAACCCTATCGTTTACAATTTTGGCTGGTTGGGAAATATAAATTTGTGGTGGAGAGTTGTCATCTTCATTCCTAAATTCATAAATAGGTGCAATATCTAGAGTAGTAACATCCCAAATATCTAAACCTCTTTCCAAACTATTAATGGTAGCTAACTGATCACCTTTTTTGTTAAACGCCAAATCATTAACAGTACCATTCCCCACCCGCTTTAATTCTTTATAAATGATGTTTTTTTTGACATCAATGATAGTTACGATACTCCTACTCGACCCAACAGCAAGGTATTTGTCGTCACCACTGAAAGAAAGTGCATATAGCCAACCTTTTAGCTGTTGATTGAATTGTGTGGAAAAAGAATTCTTAATATCTGTTAGATAGATCTTGCCATCATTACCACAACTCGCTAATTGAGTACCTGCATGGTCAAATTCTATATCTCTTACCCAATCATTAAGAAGAGTCTCTTTAATAATAGAAAAATCTGCAGTATTTCTATATACTACTGATTTACTTGCACCACCATAAGCAATCATTTCACCATCAGGACTATAGGCTATATCCAAAATAGCAGCATTAACCTCCAATTCCTTAACTAACTCTAACGAATCGGTCGACCATATTTTGAGAATACCATCTACACCTCCGCTAACTAATGTTTTACCATTGGGTGACAACGCAAGGGCCAAAATATCCTTATCATGGGCTTCAATGACTTTTATTTGCTTCTTAACTTTCACATCCCACACTTCAATAGTAAATGCCCCTTTTTTTAGAATCCTATTTTTCCCTGCAACATATAGTTTAGAGCCATCAGGACTACTCACTATCTGATTAATTTCAGTCAGCTTTGTTTTAAATTCTGCGTACAAATTTTTTGTTCCTGAAAAGTAAACTTTAATCGAACCTCCATCATTAGTGAATATATATGAATCATCAGGAGCATACACCACAGCCCCGCTATTAATAGAGCCTAAATTAATGGAGAGTAATTTTTCTTGAGCTGCAACTATATTAAGCGTTAGGCCAATTACCAGCACAAATATTAAGCGTAATTTCATAGTTTCTTCCTACCCATTTTAATGCTAAAGCCTCCGTTAATGTATAGTGGTACATAGTTCGATACCTGGTTTTCAGGCACCAAATAACGTTCATTGTTTGATGTAAAATTGTCATACCATAGAAAGTCATAGATCATGTATTCTTCTGAAAAGGCACCCAATATATCCTCATGACTTACCTGGAAATTTAAGCCTATGGTGTTTGAAAGTTTTATTTCTAAGCCACCATAGAGACCTATAGTAAACTTAGCTTCATCGTAATCAAAGTATGACTCCTTCACTTCTACCTTGACTGAAGTCATGCCCATAGATACTCCTGCAAGAAAAACGATACGTGAGTTGGGGTTAAAGCGATACTTACCAATGACCTTATTATGGGCAAATTTATGGTTGGCATAATACATAGAAGTCCGCTGAAAGCTTAACCCGATCGCATAGTGAGACTTCACATTGTACAGAATATTTATAGTTCCTCCTTTTGGGTTATCAAATTCATAACCTATACGATGTGTAAATGACATACTTCCAAATAAATCTACTTCTAAAACTTTATCATTTTGCGCATGCCCAAGGCTTGAAA
>NZ_SMMD01000802.1 GCF_009711475.1 Fulvivirga aurantia | reverse complement strand
AAAAAATGGCTTAAAGCAGATGATGTTCATCTGCTTTAAACCATTTCTCATAAAGTTTTTATTAGAATTTGACCTTCTTTATCGTATATGACTGTACTTCTGGTGCGCCAGTGAGCAACTTATCAATCTCGCCATATAAGACATACACTTGATTGTATACACGAGTCAATGTGGTTGGGAAGTTATCGGGCACCGGCATAAAATCTACAACCTGGGCCGACTTCCAGTTATCTCTGGTTTTAAGCTTGTATACACCTGTTGGGCCAGTTACAGCCGGTGAGAGCGCATTGCCTACCATAAGTAAAGTATTACGATCGAGGAAAAGTAATCCGTCTGGTGATGCTATATCAGCATCAATCGCTATTTCCTGCACGTCAGAAGGATTGCGTAGAGAAACCTTAAGGAGCTTGCCTTGATCATAGTTAGAAACGATTAAAAAACCTCCAATATTCCAGGCAATACCATTGAGCCCAAAACCACCCGGGTTGCCAAGAAATGCTTCGTTCTCTGTCAGAATACCTTCGTTACCTCTTCGATCAACCTTATAGATTACCGGTGAGAAACTATCGGTGATGTATATATTGCCAAACCAATCGTAAGTGAGGTCATTGATGAATTGAGGTCCGCCAGATAAACCAGATAAATCAAAAAAATCGAGTTGATAATTTTTATGTGCTTTAAGCACACCTACTTCTGCCAGCGTGCCTATTGTGGATGGTGAACTGAATTCACTCACACCGACATCTCCGTTACAGGCGATTATCCTTTTCTGGAAAGGTTGAAATTTAACTCCTGCAGTAGAAATCAAATCACCTTCACCTGTTAGCGTTTCTATATTCCCATCAAAATCTACACTACTAATTACCCCTTTTCTCACGGAAGAAATATAAAATTTACCTTTCCAGGGATCGAAAGCAATGCCCTCCGGATAGAGTCCCGGAAAATTTACTAAAACCTCATCGGGCAAGAGGTGAAAGTTCTGAGCATAGTTTATCTCTTCACTATTCTCGATGGAAGTGTTTAAGTCGGGCTTAATCTCGTCTTCCAACGCTGTACTACAACCTACAAATAAAACTGAGCCAAAAAGCAGACAAGCAATGATTGATTTTCTCATAAGTATTTAATTTTTAATTAATTACGTCCTTTTTGGAGAGGGAGAGTTACTTAGAGAAAAGCTATATTTTGGAGCTTTGAATAGAGTAAATTAATGTTTAAAGTTTAAAAATCCTATGAAATAAGCAGTCAAATGTCTTTAAAAAGCAAAAGGCCGCTCCCCAGCGGCCCTTCTGATTAACCCAAAAAACAACCTATGAAACGGGGTTAAAATTCCATATCGTCACCATCATCACCACCTCGCTCTCTCGACCTTTGCTTCTTTTGATTGATTCTGTAAGTAAATGAAAGTCTTACTTGTCTTGATCTCCACTGAAACTCAGATTCTTCGATAAAATTTTCAGTAACCGTTTCGCCTCGGTATTTTCTACTATTAAACAAATCTCTTACCGACAAGTTCAACGTTCCGTTACCATTTATCACATCCATATTGGCTCCTAAGTCTATGGTGTACAAACTTTTACGTGTTCCCTGTGTCCCGTTTTCAGGTGCACGGTAGTTACCACTAACCTGTAAGTCTACTTTACCTAGTTTAAAGCGGTTATTTAACCTAAAACGAGCTGTGTAGGCATCACGATCTAATGACACTGACAAAGAATCGCCAGACACATAAGAACCCTCGGTAATTGCTCTATATAAATTCACATTACCGTTTATGTTAAACCAATCGGTTGCATCTAAATTGAAATTGGCCTCAAAACCGGTATGCGTTTTCTGTTCCTATATTTCTGGGGAAAGAGATTGTGTTTATACCGTCTTCCGAAGTTTTTATTCTGTCGATAACTCCTGTTGTATATCTGTAATAGGCACCGACATAAATTGAAGATTTATTGAGATTATTTAACAAGCCAACTTCATAAGAGTCAGTGTACTCAGGGTCGAGATCTGTATTACCAGTTCTTATATTTCTCGGGTCGCTAAAAGAAAAGAATGGATTAAGGTACCAAAATCGAGGTCGGGAAATCCTGCGGCTATAACTTGCCTGAAGGGTGCGTGAAGCATCTAATTTATAGGAGAGAAAAGCACTGGGAAAGAAGTTTAAGTAATTCTTTTCGTTGGTTGCGTCTGTCTCTCGCTGAAAAGTTGTGATATAAGTTTGCTCAGCCCTTAAGCCTAATTGGTAGCCCCATTTATTCATCTTATTTTCGAATATGGCATAAGCTGCATGCACATCTTCATTATAGACAAACTTGTTAGAAAAGTTACCCAAAGGCATCCAATCGCCTTGATCATCGATTTGTTCTACCAGGTAGTCGCTAGATATCTCTCTGAGCGTACCACGATACCCGGCTTCAAATTTTTTGCTTTTAGAAATCGGGTAAACGTAATCTACCTGCATCAGTATATTTCTATCTCCTTGTTCGTTGATCGATCTCTGATATCTGATTTGATCTGAATCGGTGAGCAAATTGGCCGAATCAATGGCAGAACTTTCTACTTCGTCATTATCTCTAAATTGAAATTCGGCAGTTAACTCATGCCCCTCACCTTTCATAATTCTTCGATAACTCATCTGAAATTCATAGTTATCATCATCTTCTAGCTCCACATCCTTTCTAAATGTGTTACTGAATAGTTGCCTATTTTCGTTCCTATCAAAATAGGTGATCTCGGTAATATTTTCTTCGTCAGATATTCTGGTCAGACCTGACGCAGTAATGATGTTATTTTCATTAATATAAAAATCAGTCCCAATTCTGAAGTTGTGAGAGGTGCCACTTCTTAAGCGATCATTATCTATGAAGGTATAGAGCGTGGTATCATTGCCAAACGAAGTACGATTTGTAAATCCGCCACCAGGGTTTTCTCTGTAGTTTATACCATAGCTACCAAATAAATTGAAGCTTCCGGCTCTGTAATTGACGTTGCCTGAAAAACCATAGTTATCAGGATAACCTGCATTGGCAGTAAAAGCTCCATTAAAACCTTTTTCTCTTTCCTTCTTCAGGATGATATTTATAATTCCGGCACTACCTTCTGCATCATATCTGGCCGAGGGGTTAGTTACCACCTCAATTCGCTCGATAAGGTCGCCTTGTAGCTGTCGTAAACCATCGGCATTGCTAATGCCCACCAAACCTGAAGGTTTTCCATTTACGAGAATACGCACATTGCTACTTCCTCTCAAACTTATATTACCTTCCACATCTACACTTACAGAGGGTAGGTTATCCATGATTTCAGAAGCGTTTGCTCCAATATTGGCTAAATCTTCTCCTACGTTAAAAACTCGCTTATCGAGCTCCAGTTGCATTTGGCTTTTATTAGCCGAAACAACCACTTCATCTAAAGTTTCTGTATCGCTCGATAGTGTAAGTGTACCAGCATCAACTACTCGGTTTTCTCTATTAAAAACTATGTTATCAATAAACTTCGTCTCATAACTTATAAACTGAAGTCTCAAAATATGTGGCCCGGGTTTTCCTTTAATTTCGAATTGACCTTGTGCATTTGTAATGGCACCATCTACCAATGTGCTATCGGCAGCTTTAAGCAAACTGATGGTAGCATACTCTAAAGGTTGACCCGTTTGCTCATCGAGCACTACTCCAATGACCTTAAACGGATTTTCTCCAGTTCCTCGTCTCTGATTCTGTTGCGCAGCGAGTTGTGATGATATAAATATTAATAACAGTAAAATTCTGATTCTCATGGCCTTCATGTTTAACTAACTGCTAAACTAAAGGCAGTGTTTGAGCAAAACTTGAATCAATATTGAAGGAAATCTGAAGTTTTTTATTTTATGCCTTGAGGTTGATGAAACCTCGATTTTCTTAAGCTGTTATTGTGGCTTATGTTGAAAAGAAACAGTGAGTTTGTGCTTACCATTGGCATAAATGTAATCTACTTCAAAACCATTGGCGTCACAAATTTTCTTTACTATAGCCAGCCCTAAACCTATAGACTCAGCACTTTGATTACCTTTTTTAAACCTGTCAAACAAAACATCAGGATCGGTGAGCAATGGGTTGCCGGTATTTGTTATGCTTAACTCATCGGTGGTGAGGTTTACATATATCTCACCCTCCTCAAAATTATGTCTCACAGCATTTTGCAACAGGTTGGTCAATAGTATATTACAAAGCACATCGTCTATTTTGAGCTTAACATTGCCCGTAATATCCTTATGCAGTTTGATCGATTTTAAGTTTATCAGTTCTTCAAAATCAAAAATCTGTTGTTCAAGTTTAGCGCTCAGGTTTACCTCATCTTTACTTTCAAATTCTTTATTTTCAATCTTTGTAAGTAATGAAAGTGACTTATTCATTTTTGATAATCTTCTGATTGAGTCCTGGGCAGAAACAATCATAGACATTTGTTCATCAGTCAGATTATCAGCATTTAGGAGCATCTCGAGTTTACCACTAGCGATAGTCAGAGGTGTTTGCATCTCATGAGAAGCATTTTCTGTAAATTCTTTCATTGCCAAATAGTCTCTTCTCATTTTCAGAGTCATCTCTCCCAAAAATATATTCAGCTTATTAAACTCTGAAGTCGATGATTTTGAAAACTTAACATCTTCATTATTACTAAGCCTGAAGTTTTTGATGATTTGCAGTGTATGATTAAAAGGCTTGAGTAAAAAGAATGAGGCTACACCACTTAAAATCAGCACCACAACGGTTAGCAAGATGTACATTTTTATTAAAGACTCTTGCACCCCTTCAGCGATATCATCTTCTTCCACAATCAGGTCAAACATCGATATTTTATACGACCTGCCTTTCACATTTTTGATTACATCGAGCTTTACATGTGGCTCCATACGCTGCAGTGTGCTATGCATCACGATGGTGTCGCTATAAATAATTTCCGTTTCTTCTTCTAACACAGCGAGTGGCAAAATGCTGATTTTATCTCTTTTAAATGGTTTATCGAGATTTCTACGCTCAATCATTCTGATGGCAGAGTTGAGCCTTTCTTTTAAAAAGCGCTGTTGCTCCAAATCCACTTCCCTTTTTATTACCTCAAAGGTGATAATACCCCCTAAGGCAAAAACCAGAAGTGAAATGAAAAGATAGAGAATCGTGATTTTTAAAATCAGCTTCATGTATTCGTATTAAATTTATAGCCGGACCCGTACATCGTTTGGATGTAATCACGCCCACCGGCTGCAGTGATTTTCTTTCTAAGGTTTTTTATATGCTGGTATACAAAGTCAAAAGAATCCATAGAATCCATATAGTCTCCCCACAAATGCTCCGCTATTGATTGCTTGGTAAGTACTCTGTTCTTATTTACAATAAAAAATAAAAGCAGCTCATATTCCTTTCTGGTGAGGTCCAGCAAGTTGTCGTTTACCCGTACATCAAGTGTATCAGTGTTTATAGAAATTTCATTTAGCGTCATCTCATTGGCACCGCTCAATTGCCTTCTTCTATAGATGGCTTTTATACGGGCATTGAGTTCTGATAAATGAAAGGGTTTTGAAAGGTAATCATCCGCACCAAGCTCAAGCCCCTGTATACGGTCGTCTAATGCATTTTTTGCTGATGAAATGAGCACCCCTGTATCGGGTGTATGCCGTTTGAGGTATTGCAATATTTCTAGTCCGTTACCATCTGGCAACATTATATCGAGAAGTACAACGTCATAGTCAAAACCGGCCAGCTTTTTTATTGCGGTCTCATAAGTTCCGACAGACTCCACCACATAGCCTTCCTTGTCGAGATAACCTTTTATATTTTGTGCTAAATCAATATTGTCTTCAACCAGCAGTACTTTCATTTTCAAATCATCATACGGTAGTCGTTATTTTTAATAACAAATCAACGTAACTACACAGTTCTCCTAATCTAATCAACCCAAATATATAAGCCTTTTTTGAAGAGATTCTGAAGTTGGCCGGTATGAGTTAAATCCAATAAAAAAGGGGCTGAAAAAATCAGCCCCTTCAGGTTTACAGGTCGTTGGTTTATGTTATTGTTTTACAAGCTTATGTACAACAGTATTTTCGCCATCTGTAACTTTTACAATGTAGAAACCTGACTCAAGACCAGAAACATTTACTTCAGATTGGTTTCCGGTGATCACACCTTGCTGGTAGATTCTACCGGCAGTGTTTATGATCATGTAGTTAGGTGCTTTCATTTTACCAGAGTAGATAGTCACTTTGTTGTTTGCAGGGTTAGGGAATATTGAGAAACCTGCAGGTGCCTGTCCTTCTCTTGTTACTGTAGAGTTAGCAGATCTTGCTCCGGCTCCTACGCAGAAATTAGTAGTTTCACTAGATCCAAACGATCCACCTGAAGCAAGCGTAGATCCGCCAGCTGTAAGTGAGTAAGAACCGTTTCCGTAAGAACAGCAGATACCATCACCGTAAGTATCGCTAATGACGAAGTCGTAGCATCCATCATTCAATTCGATATTCTGAGTTACAGTAGAGCCATCAGGCTGTTGACCGTAAGTTCCGCCAGAAGCAATTACTGTTGATCCACTTCTTATCTGCCAGCTTGTCTCCTCAGGGTAATTGTCTAAAGTGATAGAAAGGTTTACAGTGGTAGTACCACCACCGCCACCGCCACCAGAGCCGCTAAGGCTGATAGCGTCTACCGCCATATCTCCTTGCCAGGTGTTACCAGTAGTTCCTACAAATCTTAATTTTACGTCATCTCCTAAGTAATTGCCAAGGTCAACATTTGCTGCTGCCCAGCTATTACCCTGGTTTCCACTTTTAGACCAGATAGTTCCCCACGTGCTACCATCAGTAGTAGCTTGTAATTGTAGGCTACCCATATTTGACGCGCCATACATGTGGTATCTGAAAGAGAAAGTTGCGCTGCTCTGACCAGCAAGGTCGAAGCAAGGGCTTTCTATAATACCTGTTTTGTTAGAGTAATTAGGACTAGAAGCCTCTACATACATGTAAAAGCTACCTGCATATGCACTAGAAGGTCCAGTGTTTCTTGAAGGTGTACCACCACTTCTACGAGTCCAGTTGAAGTCATCTCCGCTGGCATTAGACCATGCACCAAAGCTGCTTTCGAAACCTTCGCTGTAGCCAGGAGTTTCTGTAGCAGAACAAGAGAGGCCTCCCCCACCACCACCGCCACCAGGCGTATAAACAGGGTCTAGCAGGAAGCCTTCACGACCACCGCCACTTGAGAACGTAGCCTGCATTCTTGAATCCTGACCAGCAGAAAACATAAACATACAAGCATCGTCTACATAGTCCATGTAGTTCATAAACATATCACTCTGACCACCAGCACAGCTGTTTGTACCTGCTGAAGGACAACCATAGTTAGGGTTACCTGCTACTGGAGTATCGCTTACGAAGTCATCTTGAGAGCAGTTACCATCACCCCAGATATGACGAAGGTTTAACCAGTGACCAACTTCGTGAGTCGCTGTTCTACCTCTGTTAAAAGGAGCAGAAAGGAAAAAAGAACCTCCACCAGATACAGAAGCGTCACCAAAATACTGAGGAGACATTACTACCCCATCAGTGCTTGGGTTACCACCAGGAAACTGAGCGTAACCTAAGATACCACCACCGATATCAGCAACCCACATGTTAAGGATTCTTGCAGGCTCTATTGGAGGGTACTCATACTTTACAGCATCATTAGTACCCCATGTAGATCTGCTATTTGAGTAGCGCTTAGTTTCGATCAACTCAAACCTTATATCGGTATCACCAGATCTTACGCTGGTAAAAATAGAAGGTGTATTGTTGTAATCGCTATTTGTAGCACTAAAATCTTTGTTTAATCTATCAATCTGAGATTGGACCTGAGCATCAGAAATATTCTCATTTGAGTTGGCGTACACCACATGTACAATACATGGAATTATAATTTGCCCACCTTCTTGTCTGCTTTCAGGATTTTGTACAAATCGAGCTGTGAGTGCCTCGATGTCTGCCTGACGTTGCGCATATTCCGGATTGTTTTTTAGCATTCTTTCGTGTACCTCGTGCGAAGCACACTCACGCTGCTGAGCGGTTGCGAAATAAGAACAGCACACTGCCGCTCCAAAAACTAGTAAACGTTTTAACATAGATTAACGGTTTATAGGTTGAAAATAATTAAGCCATCATCAACCCAAACCAATATGGAATCTGGTTAAAATACACCTAATCTGAAGTTAGGCATTTGGTAAGAAACGCGATACTTCCGAGTATCACTACTAAGAAGAATCAATGGTTTAGGTTGAAAATTTGACTACGCTATTTAAGTATTTTTTTTCAGAAGACATAATTTATATGGCATTTAATCGTTATTTCAAAATTTAATTTCATACTATCTATAAATCACAATATTTTAGATAATATATTTTCAAAAACACCTCCTAAGCCGAGTAAAGTGTGTTTTACCAATTTATTTTGTCGAATATTTGAATGAAATGATTAAACATTTTATTTATGCAGCTGTTTTGCAATGAAAGCAAATTAGGCTATGGGTAAGTATTCGATTAAAGAACTAGAAAAGCTGTCTGGTATTAAGGCACACACCTTAAGGATATGGGAAAAAAGGTATGGTATAATATCTCCCGACAGAACAGACACCAACATAAGAACTTACTCAGATGTAGAGCTTAAAAAGCTCCTCAACATTGCCATTTTAAATCACCACGGTTTTAAGATCTCTAAAATTGCCAAGCTCTCTGAAGATGAGATCATGCAGCATGTAGCTCACCTGAGTGAAGATGACAACGATAGTCTTGATATATATATAGATC
>NZ_SMMD01000216.1 GCF_009711475.1 Fulvivirga aurantia | reverse complement strand
GTCTTTACTTATTATTTGAAAGAAGATTTAAAATCATCAACCGACAAGCGACAGGAGAAAGAAAAAGCACTGAATAAATCAAAAAGTGATGTGCCATTTCCAGGATATGATGCCCTAAATGAAGCGAAAAATGAATTAGGTGCACAAATCTGGTTGATTGTAAAAGACAGTGATGGTAATGTAATTAGAAGGGTAGAAGGTAAGACAGAAGCCGGCATACACCGTACTGCCTGGGACTTGAGATACCCTGCTCCGGAGCTCGTGGGTGATAACGTCAACGAAGAGGCCAAAGGGTTTATGGCGGCACCAGGCACCTATAACGTCACTTTTGTGAAGGTTGAAAAAGGTGAAACTACAGTGTTGGCTGGTCCAAATAATTTTGAGGTGGTACCACTTAGAGAAGGTGCTTTAGAGGGTGCTCCGCATAGTGAGGTTTCTGCGTTTTTAAGGCGATACGAAAGTGCTGTGGCTATGAATTCTGAATTAATGCAGGAGTTAGGTGAATTGAAACAAACGAATAAAGCCATTGGTGTTGCCTTAAAAAGATCACAGTCGGAGCCGGGTGAATTAGACAAGCGATACTTTGAGCTCAATAAGAAAGTCAATACGCTTAATGCCAACATCAATGGAAATATGGCAAAAGTCGAAATTGGAGAAAAAACGAAGCCTAATTTATCAGAGCGACTTTTTGCGGTATATAGAGGTATCAGTAATTCTACATACGGCCCAACAGAGACACATAAAGAAGTAATTACAATAATCGAGGAAGAGTTGGAGCAAAGAATGGAGGAAGTAGAAGCGCTTGAAGATGAGATGGACAAACTCGTTGAGGATATGCGAGCCGCTGGCGCCCCTCCGGTGGAGTAGGAAGATAGGAGATTAAGTTATGGAAAGGCCTTGAAGTGATTCGAGGCCTTTTTTGATTACTTAAACTCGTCAATAATTAAAAGGTTGTACAAAGACTCTTCGGGGCTACGCCCTACCGATGACGCATTTAGTTAATATA
>NZ_SMMD01000639.1 GCF_009711475.1 Fulvivirga aurantia | reverse complement strand
ATTTTTAAACTTAAGCAGGCCTTTTATGGTGAGCGGGTATTCTTGTAAATCTATTTCTACAACAAAAATATCATCATTCAAACCACCCATCCTTCTATTAGAAGCAAAGTGCCCCCGATCCCCAATTCCGTTTAGGATCAATGAAAAATCATCGGCACTACTATTTAGAGGATATCCCATATTTTGCGGTTCTGCAGTAGTGTTGTTAATGTCAATTTTAAATAAATCGTAACCACCAAAACCCGGTAAACCATCAGAGCTAAAATACAGCACCCCAGATTTGTGCATAAATGGAAATGCTTCATTGCCGGGTGTATTGATTGATGGCCCCAAATTCACTGGCTCAGACCAGGTGCCATTTGAGTGGTTGCTTTTATATAAATCAAAACCTCCATAACTATCAGGCAACTCTGCTGAGAAGTAAAGTGTATTGCCATCAGGTGAAATTGAAGGGTGTTTGATAGAAAATTTACTCTCTCCAAAGCCAATTCTCTTGCCTTCCGTACTTTCCTCTATGCTTTTTGTAAAGAGTTGGAGAGGCTGCTTGAGGTCATCAGCCATCTTCACATTTTTGGCATATACCATTTGCCCATCATTTTCACTGAAACTCAGGCCTGCCACGTGATACCCTCCCTTTCGAATTAGGTTAGAAGGTTCTATTTCAACTTTCTGTAACGAAGTTGAGGTAGAAGGCCATAGGTTAACCGTCTGATAAAGGGCATATGGACTGCGTCCGGTGCTTTTGGTAGTGTGATTTTTAGCCTGAAAAGACTGGTCACGGTCAGAAATAAATAGTAGACCATCGTTGTAATAAGCCATAGGTATTTCCGAAAACTCACTGTTGACTGAGGTGGGTTTTACGCTGTAGGTAAGTGAGTCTTCATATAAATAACTCAAATTATTGAGCCTCCACACCTTGAGTGCCAACCAATCATTTGTACCGTATTTATCCATATATGAGGTGTAAGTGTCGGCAGCTTCTGACAATCGACCCGTCCCTGCCAGGGCATTGGCGTACATCAACAAGTCATCTTGGGTGAGTGGCGTGGTGTTTTTATATCGCTCAAACCATTTTACACTGGTTTTATAATCATTGAGAGCGTAAGACATACGCCCTAGTCTTACAAAAACTGTATTATTTGCCTTCTGATTGATTACCAGATGTCTGTATAGTTCGATGGCCTTTTCGTAGTTACCCTCCTCGTAGTGCATATCGGCCAACTCATGGGTAGATTTTACTTTATCCCAAATAGCTTGTGCACGACAAATTTCTGATAGAAACAATAGTGTGCCTGATATAACAACACTATAGAGAAGCTTTTGTGATATGGCAAAACCTTTCATCTATCGGGGGCTACTTAAGTTTTCACTAAATTTAAAAACGTAACTCACAAACAGCTCATTAGAGCCATTACTCAGTGCAGAAACATCACCTAAAAGCCAATCGTAAGCATAACCTACTGATAATTGTTGATTGATCTTAAGTTGTAAGGCAAATGCCAAAGACTCATTTTGGCGGTAATTTAAGCCAGCCATGATCGCTTCTTTATATTCAAATCGTACGCCTGCATCAAATGAAGTGGGTAAGTCTGTAACATACTTCACCAAAAATGTAGGTCTTATTGAAAGCAACGGACTAGCTTTTATATTGTAGCTTCCGTAAAGGAAATGATTGGTGCGCCCCAATGCTACGCTCGAAGAATCCGTAACTACCGATTCTTTGGGTACAAGGTTTAGTGAAGAAAATCCAAGGCTAAATTTTGGTTTCACCAAGGCAATACCAGCTCCAAACTCAGGAGTTCCTTCTTCGACTACAATTCCCTGTAGTTGTGGGTCATTAGGCTGAAAAACCCCTTCGCTCAAACTGCTGAAGTCTGACCTGAAATAGGCATAACTTACCTGTAGGCCAAAGGATAAATAGTTATTACTGCTTTTTCTAATTCGGTAGGCGTAATTGCCAGTAAATTTAAAATTATCATGAGGCCCGAGCTGATCATTATAAACAGAGGCGCCTATGGCCATGCTCTTCATTATTGGGGTATGTGCCAAAAGTGCTTGCGTAGAAGGGGCTCCTTCGAGACCTGCCCACTGACTGCGATGAAATAGTGTAAGCGATAAAGCATCGTCACTACCTGTAAATGCCGGATTGTATAATATTAGCGATCGATTGTACATGGTAAGCTGACTCAGCTGTTGCCCTGCAGACTCAAAAGCAGCGGCTATAAGCATAAACAGCAATATGGTTTTTATCGCTTTCATTTAATCAACTCAACATATCCTTTAAATAACTCACCCGTTTTAGGCAGCTTTACTATATAATAATAAGTACCTGCAGGAGTCTCCTTGGTACTATTTGTACCTGTCCAGTTGTTAGTGTCATTATTATAGCCGGTGGTTTCGTAAACCACTCCACCCCATCTATCAAAAACCTGCACCACATTGTCCGGATATGACTCTATATTTTCAATGAAGAAAATATCATTATCTCCGTTTCCGTCTGGTGTCAAAGCTTTACTAATTACGATCGTTGGCGGCTCTACCATAAGTGTGACGGTGGCCTGGGTGCATAATCTGTTTTCTATATCCTGATCACATACTTCCACTGCGATTTCTACCTTACCAGTAAAATCCGGGGCGCTTTGATAGTTTAGACAAAGTGATGCGGACGGGCCTACGCTCGCATCAGGATTGTTATTGATAATAAATAACTCCAGATCATCATCATTTGGGTCTGAGGCTTCCAAACAAACCTCTGTAGCCACACCAGCTGTAACTGTAAAAGACTGGTCTTCTATAACAGGTGCTTTGTTTGGTGATAAAACATTGATAGTAATTGTTGCCTTCGTACACAAAGGGTTGGCTTCATCATCATCGCAGATTTCTACCGTAAGTACATCTGTTCCTGTAAAACTTACTCCCGCCTTGTAACTGAAACATAAATCTGATAAATCGTCATTATTGATTTGTGCTTCTGAGTTATCGGCAATACTTGTTAAAGAAATGCCATCATCATCAGGGTCATTAGCCGCCACACATAAGTTGTTTAACTCACCAGCCATCACCGTAAACTCCTGATCGGCAATGATAGGTGCATTATTAGGTGGCTTTACATCAATAGTTACTTCTGTTTCTGTGCACAGAAAGTTTTCTCTAATATCACAGACCGTTACAGTCATGGTTTCAGTTCCGGTAAAGGATTCTGGAGCCTGAAAGTAGTAGCATAAGTCATCAGGATCAAGTGTGATTGTGCTCTCACCAGCATAATCGACTACAGTTACCTTCATCTCGTCTTCTTCAGCATCAAGAGCCTCTAAACATATCTCCTGATTTAGACCGGCAGTAACTGTAAACTGTTGTGGATTGAGTTGAGGCGCAGTATTGATCTGCAGTAAGTTGGTAATATAAACGGTTGTTATGGCACATAATGATGGTAAACCATCATCACAAATGCGATAAGACAAGGTATCTGCAATATAAAGATCATCAGCTCCGGTGTACTCCAATCTGTTGTCAACAATCTGCACCGTGCCAAAAGCAGGCGACCTAACGATCTCAGTTATGATTAGTCGGTCATCTGGTTGATTGTCAGAATCATTGGACAACACATCGATGATTTGTTTTTGATTGCCTATTGTGACTATTGAGTCTGCCGTAGCTTCAGGTGCTGAGTTTACGGGATAAACAGTAATTGTTTTACTGGAATAGGCACTTCTACCACAGGCATCTGAGGCGACTACAGAAAGGTCACATGTATATCTGGAATTCGTAGTGGCCGCTGTTACGATACCAGAAGAGGTAATGCTTAAATCAGCGCAGTTGGTGGTAAAAACAGAGTCTGTAGCGGATATATTTGCTACATCAACATCAAAATCATTGGCCTGCCCTGCTATGATATTTTCCGACCCTGTAAGCTCAGCCGAACCAGACTGATCGATACCGGTTTGCATGATTAGATTCATTAACAAGCGTTGAGCAGCTACATTTGCAGCTGCATCAGCCCCTCCATTCAAATTATTACCTGCTACAAAAAGTGCATTGCCAGCATTGTTATTGCCATATGCCCTACCATACGCTACGATGGCGCCCTTAGTTGATGTGAAAATCGGATTTACATCTTGTGTAGTTATCGGAAGTGCTGTTGAGGCATTCCACAGTGAAAAAGGCAAATACCAGGTCTCAGTCGTGCCTAAATCATTCTGCTCGGTGGCTAAATGCAGGTCTGTGCCTAAAAACTGCATAATTGACTGATTTCCGTAGCTTAAATCATAGTCAAATGGAGCGCTTGGGTTTTGATTATGAGCCGGATCTAAACCGCATTCACCAGCATCATAACAGTAGAGTCGGCCGTCAGATAAAAGGTTAAGTGCGTTACCAGCAGGGTTAAGGGCAGACATCTGACTAGCGGATTTTCCTTGTAGAAATACACTTCCACCACTATTTACAAAATCATACATACCAGCGACCTCCGCATTGGTAATTTCTGCATCTACAGACACAAAAAGATCACTGCACGCGTTAATAGCAGATAGGTTATTGCTAGTTTCCCAATTGGTAATTTCAGCATTGTTATTGATGTAGGTTAATGCTGTTGTAAGACTTAAATTCTTATTAAAAATAAAGATTTTGGGTACTGTGATTATGTAGTCATATACAGGCACATCAACTGGTGATGTGGTATACTCCCCTATCACGCCTTTAGTCTCCCAGGCAGAAATTACATCTTTTATAGGCTGAGTTAAGTGTTTGGCTTCTATAATGAATGGACCACCTTTGTAATCCTTATCATTATAAGTAAAGTCTTCCAGGTTAAGGACTTTATTGTTTCTTATAGACCAGATTACCGGCACCTGGTAGTCAGATACCAGTTCATAGACTAAGCCATAGGGTTTTAGGCCGTTAGCCACAGTTTGTGGTTCAACGCCCATATCTATGATATAGCTACCCGTGCTTATGGTTTTGGTATCGCCCTGCCCATGCGCAAAAAATGTGGCAGTCAAATACAAGCAGCAAAAAATATAACTTGCTTTTTTTAACAACATCTCTGTTAAGATCGAAGATCTTTAGCATGTACCAG
>NZ_SMMD01000255.1 GCF_009711475.1 Fulvivirga aurantia | reverse complement strand
TTCGAAGAGTATAATTCAATCGAAGACTTTGGATTCAAGCTGCATATGTTGCGAAGATAGAAATTGATATTCGTACTCTAAACTGCACCATGCTTGGGTAAGATCTAAGAGTAAATAGAAACCCTAACTACTTCTAATTGCAATTACTGGATCTAATCGCGCAGCGAGTGCTGCAGGTATGATTCCCGAGACAGTCCCTATTATCGCAGAGACACCCAGTCCCAATACAATATTCTTAAGCGTAAGAGAGACCTCGAGACTGCCCATCGGTATGAAGGTGATGAAAACAACCAGCACCAACCCACCGAGTCCCCCGATGACACTTAGAAATACTGACTCGAATAAGAATTGAAAAAGAATAAAGTAATTTTTCGCACCCAACGATTTTTGCACACCTATAATATTCGTTCTTTCCTTTACAGAAACAAACATGATATTGGCGATACCAAAGCCTCCTACAAGTATTGAAAATCCTCCAATTATCCAGCCGGCAATACTAAATATATCGAAAACACCGGAAAGTACATTGGCAATTGCCTCCGGACGATTTAATGCGAAATTATCATCTTCTTTAGGCTTTAAACCCCGTTTTGACCTGAGAAGCCCTGTAAGCTCTCCTTCCAATTCTACAAGACCGATGTCGGTGTCCTGGCCTTTAATACCAATCGTTGAGCCTAGCTCATTGGCGTTACCTGTACCGGTTGAGTACATAGTCCTAAAGGCATCATAAGGTATAATGGCGTAATTGTCTTTACTGGTAAAGCCAAGAAAACTCTCACCTTCTTTCTTGAGCGTGCCTATCACATAAAACTTTTTGTTTCTAACCTTTATCTCCTTGCCTATCGGGTTCTGACCAAATGGAAATAAGCTATTGGCAATGTCGCTACCGATGATTACCACCGATCTACCGGCTTGTATTTCGTTTTGTGTAAAATACCTCCCCTTGTCGATGTCTAGCTCAAAAAGAGACTGGTATTGATAGGTACCTCCGATTAATCGGGTATCTGTAAAGCTATTGCTCTCTTTTTTGGAAGTAATATCTCCTCTATCGGCAAAAATCGCAATACTGCTACTGTTTTTGAGATTTTCTTGCAGCACCTTAAACTCTTCATAGCTAGGATTTGGTCTGTTGAGAAAATCCCACCATCTATACTCCCCATTACTATCTGCAGTAAAAGGCCACTTGTCTACATAAATCACACCTGATCCCAGGAAACTGAAGCTTTCCTTTACGTTTTTCTCCAGAGAATCTACTATTGTAAACACGGAGATGATAGAAAATATGCCGACAGTTACGCCCAGAAGTGAAAGTACTGTTCTAAGTATATTCATTTTCA
>NZ_SMMD01000632.1 GCF_009711475.1 Fulvivirga aurantia | reverse complement strand
AAAAAAAATAAAGCCCTTATGAAAATTAAGCTTACAGCACTCTTTCTATTGTTTGCTACGCTATCATACGCACAAGTAGATTTAAATTACTATTTGCCACAAAACGTAAGTTATGACAATAACATACCTACTCCTGAGTCAGTAATTGGTCATCAGGTTGGTGAATGGCACATCAGCCATGATCGGTTGGTAAATTATATGTATGCTTTGGCTGAAGCATCTGACAGAGTCACGATTAAAGAATATGCACAGACTTATGAGCATCGACCATTATTGACCCTGACGATTACATCGCCAACCAATCATCAAAATCTTGAAACAATTAAGACTCAGCATGTACAGCTTACAGACCCAAGTAGTTCGGGGTCACTCGACATTAGTAATATGCCAGCCGTTGCCTACCTTGGCTACAGTGTACATGGCAATGAGCCAAGTGGAAGTAATGCATCTCTACTCGTTGCATACTACTTAGCAGCTGCTCAGGGAGATGCTATAAACGAGCTATTAAATAATACTGTCATTCTCCTCGACCCGAGCTTCAACCCGGATGGTCTTAATCGATTTGCATCTTGGGTAAATTCAAGAAAAAGCCATGTAGAAACGTCAGACTCTTATAACATGGAGCAAAATGAACCATGGCCAAGAGGCAGAACCAATCATTATTGGTTTGATTTAAATAGAGATTGGTTGCCAGTGCAGTTACCCGAGTCACAAGGTAGAATCGCTGTTTTCCATGAGTGGAAACCAAATGTTTTAACAGATCACCATGAAATGGGCACAAACTCCACTTTCTTCTTTCAGCCAGGTATCCCTTCTAGAAACAACCCGCTCACTCCGGCAAATACATACAGGCTTACCGACAAAATGGGCGAGTACCATGCGAAGGCACTAGATGAAATCGGCTCTTTGTATTATACTCGAGAAAGTTTTGATGACTATTATTATGGAAAAGGATCAACCTACCCGGATGTAAATGGTGCGGTGGGGATTTTATTCGAACAAGCAAGCTCCAGGGGTCATGCACAGGAAAGTGTAAATGGTGTACTAAGGTTTCCTTTCACTATCAAAAATCACTTTACTACTTCTTTATCAACGCTTAAAGCAGTAAAAGAAATGCGAGTAGACTTCCTTGAGCATCAGCGTACATTTTATAAAGACGCTATGGCCGAAGCCAAAAAAGATGCTGAGAAAGCGTATTTATTCTCATCTAAAGATGGAAATCGAGCTCTCGCATTGGCCAAACTTATGAGCAGACATCAGATAAATGTGTACAAGACGGCTAAAAAAACCGCTATTGACGGGCAAAATTATAATGTGGAAGAAGCATTTATTGTACCGCTTGAGCAAACACAATATAAGCTCATCAAGGCAATGTTTGAAAAACGTACTACATTTCAGGATAGTCTATTCTATGACGTTTCTACCTGGACTCTTCCTTTAGCATTCGGACTTGATTACAAATCCTTAGACAGCAGGTCATATTCTGCAGACATGCAAGCTGATTTAATCACAAAAGACACCGACCAGGAAGGTAGTATTATCGGCAATAAATCGGACTATGCTTATGTATTTGAGTGGTACGATTACCACGCTCCAACCATATTATATGCACTGCTTAAAAAGGGGTATAGAGCTAAAGTAGCCAGCGAGCCTTTCTATAATGAAGAGGGAAGAATGTTTCCGAGAGGCTCAATTCTTATTCCTGTGGCTAATCAAAATAAATCTAGTGATGCTATTAAAAGTGATTTACAAGGCCTCGTAGATGAATATGGCATTGACATTTGGGCTTTTCAAACTGGCTTAGATTACAAAGGTGTGAGTTTAGGTAGCCCGAGTTTCGACAACGTAAAGCAACCTAAGGTCATGATGTTGGTAGATGGCGGAACACGCTCCTACGATGCTGGTGAAGTATGGCATCTCTTTGATCAACGCTATAAAATGGATTTGTCTTTGTTACCTGTAGATGTTTTTAATCGAGCGAATATTGATAAATACACTACGCTTATCATGGTAAGTGGCAATTACAATGACATTAAAGAATCGGCCAAAGAAAAACTAAAAAGTTGGGTAAGGCAGGGTGGCACTATAGTAGCGAGCAGAGATGCGTTGAGCTACCTGACAAACCATGGTTTTGGAAAATTTGATCTTAAAAAAGACAGCAAAGACGATTCTTCTGCATCCAAAACCTACGCTTCTATGGGTAAATTTAAAGGTGCCCAAGCTATTGGGGGCTCCATTTTCGAACTGAATATCGATAATACCAATCCACTATTTTACGGATATTATAAAAACACAATGCCTGTTTTCAGAAACAGTGAGATTTTTATGGAGAAGTCTAAAAACCCGTTTGCCAACCCTGCTACTTACGGCAGTGCCCCGCTATTGAGTGGGTATATCTCTGAAGAAAATCTCGAAAAATTAAAAAACACATCTGCCGTAGGGATCTCGACTTTAGGCAAGGGACGTGTCATAGGATTTACAGATAACCTAAATTTTAGAGCATTTTGGTATGGCACCAACAAGGCTTTTATAAATGCAGTGTTTTTTGGCCCTGAAATAAGTAGCGGTGCAGCAAGATAGAAACCTAAAAACTAAATTGCCTTTTCGATCAAAAAAGGTACATGATTTTGTTTGTAAATTTATATTGCACTAATTTGACCAAATTCAAATCATTGAAATATTGGCATAATTTTAGCCGTCTATTAGTTCAATAAGAATGAAAAATTTAGTCAGAAATAGTATTTTGCTGCTTTTTACAGTGTTTTTGTCGCAAATTGCATTTGCTCAGAGTGACATTACCAACGATGTAAAAGAGGCAATCAAAGCGGGAAGTTCGAAAGAGTGCTCTAAGTTTTTTAACGAAAGTTTAGATGTCACTATCGATGGGGAGATGAAAAGTTATAGCCGAATACAGGCGGAGTATGTGTTGCGTGATTTTTTTAAAGCACATCCACCAACGAGCTTCAACATTGTGCACGAGGGATCTTCTAAGGGAGGTTTGGCTTTTGCCATTGGGCAGTATGTGAGCAAGCAAGACACATATCGAGTGTGGATGAGAATAAAAAATACTGGGAATCAGTATTTAATTCATGAAATAAGCTTTATACAGGAATAACCTTTTACACATATAAAAAATTAGAAGCACTGATTAAATCAGTGCTTTTTTTATTTTTGCAGCATGGAAAAGAGTTACCTTTCAGAAAAAGCCATACGAGACTTCATTGAATTGTCTCTGAAGGAAGATATAGGTGATGGAGATCACTCCACCCTTGCATCTATCCCTGAAGAAGGCAAAAGTAAGGCTCAACTATTGATTAAAGGTGACGGAATACTGGCAGGTGTAGAACTTGCTCAATTGATCTTTAGGTATTTCGACTCTGAGCTCGAGGTCGACATTAAAATAAAAGACGGGCAGGAGGTTAAGTTTGGTGATGTTGGTTTTATAGTGGAAGGTTCGGCCAGGTCAATTCTCACGTGTGAGCGTCTTGTACTAAATTGTATGCAAAGAATGAGCGGCATAGCTACTTATACCAATCATTTGTGCAACCTTATCAAAGGCTCAAACGCTCAGCTATTAGACACACGTAAAACGACTCCTAATTTTAGGTTAGCCGAAAAGTGGGCTGTCGCAATTGGGGGTGGTACAAATCACCGGTTTGGCCTGTTTGATATGGTGATGTTAAAAGATAACCACATCGATTTTGCAGGAGGTATCGAAAAGGCGATCAAAGCCACTCAGAAATACCTTCAAGCCAATAACAAAGACCTTAGAATAGAGGTAGAAACAAGAAACCTGACTGAAGTGAAGGAAGTATTGAAAGTAGGTGGAGTAGATGTAATCATGTTGGACAATATGATACCTTCTGAAATGAAAGCAGCTGTAAAGCTCATTGATGGTAAGTGCAAAACAGAAGCAAGTGGTGGTATCACAGAGAAAACCATCGCTGAGGTTGCCGAATGTGGCGTTGACTTCATTTCTGTTGGAGCCCTAACACACTCTATCAAAAGCATGGACATTAGCCTAAAGGCTATTTAATCAAAAAAAAGAAGTACAACAAAATATAAAATGGTAGTTAAAACAAAGAAATACAAATTAGAAAGCGGCACATATATTAAACTTGCGCTCGTTAATGTACTAAAACAACAGTGGTGGGTGTTTTTAATTGCCTTAGCCATATGCGCAGGTTACCTGTGGATCCCCAACATGTGGTGGTTTATCGGTACAGGAATCGCATTAGTGTTATACATTCTATTTTGGTTGATTCAATTTGCCGGAGTGACTCAAATGGATCAAACTAAAATGCTTTTTGAGAAACTCTCCTACGAAATTACTAGCCAACAAGTATTGATTAAGCTTAACGCTAAACAAGGTATGCCCTTAAAGTGGGACCAAATCAAAAAAGCTTCAACACGTAAGGATTCAATACTACTTGTTGTAAATAAAGCGCAGCTTATACATCTTCCTCACAAAATATTTAAGACAGATAATGAGCGTAAATTTGTTGAAAGTATCCTTAAAAGGAAGGGGCTGATTAAATAGTTGACTTACAAAAAGCGACTTTCTGTAAACGAAGCTTTAACCAAGCTCGCGAGATATTGCGCCTACCAGGAACGATCTCAAGTTCAGGTAAGACAAAAACTTTATGAACTGGGTCTGTATAGCGATGAGGTAGAAGAGGTTATTGTAAAACTAATTACTGATGACTTTGTAAATGAGGAGCGCTTTGCCAGGAGCTATGCCGGTGGTAAGTTTCGTTTAAAAAAATGGGGTCGAATTAAGATACTCGAAGGCCTCAAGCAACATCAGATTTCCAATTACTGTGTAAAAAAGGCTATGGCTGAAATAGACGATTCAGACTATATGCAAACACTTTGTGAGATTATTGACAAGAAATCGTCTACAGTGAGTGAAGAAAA
>NZ_SMMD01000604.1 GCF_009711475.1 Fulvivirga aurantia | reverse complement strand
CGGGAATGAAGGCGTTTTTGAAATGTCAGGCCGATCTATTCCTGAAAATTCCATAGAGTTTTATAAACCACTGATGAAATGGCTGGATAACTATATAGAAGCTCCGGCTGCTTCTACAACATTTAATGTAAACCTTGAGTATTTTAATACGAGTTCTTCTAAGTGCTTGATTGAAATACTACGTAAGCTGGAGGCTGTTAAAGACAAAAGTGCAGTGAAGATACACTGGCATTATGAGGAAGAAGATGAAGATATGATGGAGTCAGGAGAGGACTTTAAAAAGCTGTTGAGCGTGCCTATAGAGCTGGTTGTTTTTAAAGGAGAGTAATTTTTTATAAAGTTATAGATAATAGAAAAGGCTTCGGATTTCCGAAGCCTTTCTATTTACTAACTAATTAAAATCTAGGGATAGTGTATACTATCATTATTTTAATTGAGGCATTGATTACATCATGCCCGGCATTCCGCCACCTGGCATTCCACCTGGCATTCCGCCACCTTTGTCATCTTCAGGGATGTCAGCTACAACAGCTTCTGTAGTAAGTAACAATGAAGCAATTGAAGCAGCATTTTCAAGCGCAAGTCTTGTAACCTTTGTAGGGTCAATTACACCAGCTTCAAACATGTTTTCGTACTTATTATCTCTAGCGTTATAACCGAAGTCATCTTTGCCTTCTCTTATTTTCTGAACGATTACAGAACCTTCCTGACCAGCGTTTTCAACGATAGTTCTTAAAGGAGACTCGATAGCTAGTCTTACGATATTCACACCAGTTTCCTGATCTTCGTTTTGAGTATCGATCTTCTTAAGAGCATCAATCGCTCTGATAAGTGCTACACCACCACCAGCTACAACACCTTCTTGTACCGCAGCTCTTGTTGCGTGAAGTGCATCGTCAACTCTGTCTTTCTTCTCTTTCATTTCTACTTCTGTAGCTGCACCTATGTAAAGGATAGCAACTCCACCAGAAAGCTTAGCTAAACGCTCTTGAAGCTTTTCTTTGTCGTAGTCAGAAGAAGTGTTTTCGATGTTTGCTTTAATCTGGTTGATTCTAGCGTCAATATCTTCTTTCTTACCAGCACCATTTACGATGGTAGTATTGTCTTTATCGATATTTACTTTTTCAGCAGTACCTAGATCATCTAATGTTGCATTTTCTAGTTTGTAACCTCTTTCTTCAGAAATTACAGTACCACCAGTAAGTACAGCGATGTCTTCTAACATAGCCTTTCTTCTGTCACCGAAACCAGGAGCTTTAACAGCAGCGATTTTCAGCGCACCTCTGATTTTGTTTACTACTAGTGTAGCAAGTGCTTCACCGTCAACATCTTCAGAAATAATTAATAAAGGCTTACCAGTTTGAGCAGTAGCTTCTAATACAGGAAGTAACTCCTTCATAGCAGAGATCTTCTTGTCATAGATAAGAATGTAAGGATTCTCAAGCTCAGCTTCCATGCTCTCAGTGTTTGTCACAAAGTATGGAGACAAATAACCTCTGTCAAACTGCATACCTTCTACAGTTTTAACTTCAGTTTCTGTTCCTTTAGCTTCTTCAACAGTAATTACACCGTCTTTTCCAACTTTGTCCATGGCGTCAGCTATCATTTGACCAATTTCCGGGTCGTTGTTTGCTGAAATAGTACCTACCTGGGCAATTTCCTGAGAAGTTTTGATAGTCTTAGACTGCTTCTTAAGGTTTTCAACAACAGCAGTTACAGCTTTGTCGATACCTCTTTTAAGATCCATTGGGTTGGCTCCAGCAGCTACGTTTTTAATACCGTGAGAGAAGATAGACTGTGCAAGTACTGTAGCAGTAGTAGTACCGTCACCAGCATCATCAGCAGTTTTAGAAGCAACTTCTTTTACAAGCTGAGCTCCCATGTTTTCGATGCTATCTTCAAGTTCAATGTCTTTAGCTACAGAAACACCATCTTTTGTTACTGTAGGAGCACCAAACTTCTTATCAAGAATTACATTTCTTCCTTTAGGACCTAATGTTACTTTTACTGCATCTGCCAATGCGTCAACTCCTTTTTTGAGTTTTTCTCTGGCAGCTGTTTCGAACATTATTTCTTTAGCCATAGTATTATATATTTTTAATTAAATAATTTTTTTGATTGAATTAGATAGGGTGATATTATACGATCGCGAAAATATCTGACTCACGCATGATCAAATATTCTTTTCCTTCTACAGTAATCTCAGTACCGGCATACTTACCATAAAGTACTTCGTCACCAGTTTTTACAGTCAAAGGCTCATCTTTTTTACCATTACCAACTGCAATAACACGACCTTTTTGTGGTTTTTCTTTAGCCGTATCAGGAATGATGATTCCAGACGCTGTCTTTTCTTCAGCAGCAGCAGCTTCAACTAAAACTCTGTCTGCAAGTGGTTTGATTTTAACTTCTGACATTTTCGTATTTGGTTTAATTATTAACTTAAATCAGTTCTTTTACATGACGCTATATATCATGTTCTATGCCAAGACGTAGAAAGAAATTAAATCGGACAATTTTGCAGGCTGTGATTGGAAAAAGCCCAAATCAATGACAGCAAGCGTGACAGTTTTACATTAAAACTAAAATGGCAAAATGTCAGTATTGCCAGTATTGTAGATTTTGAGTATATTCTGTTTGGTTTACACTTATAAATTGAGAGCATATGACAAGACTTGAAGCAAACTGGTTGACCGATGGCCTTATTGATTTTGAGTATAAGAAATACCTACTCCTCTCATACTTTAAAGAAGTAAAAGGATCTTTCAATAAGCTAAAGCTATATCCATTTTTGGCAGACCTGGTATTTCATTACAACAACATCCTGGATTTTAAAAAGAACAAAACCCTAATGCAGGATAAGTTTCCAGGGCGATTGAAGGAAGTAGACCTTAAAAAACTGGAATTGATCTACGAGCAGTTGATTAAGGATGACCAGATAATGAACGAAATTGAGGAGATAATAGAATATGCACTGCCACTTTTTAAAGAGAACTTGAATGAAGGAAAAGAGATTTATGAGTTTGTCGAAAAAAATTGTGAAGTAACTACCGTGGGTCTAATGCCGCTTTATGCCGATGAAGGCTATTTTTTCATAGAGCAAAATAGGCGATCTCAGGCTTATATCTACAGGTACCAGATGACTGTTTTTGAAAATGCCACGGAGAACATGAGAGGTATTCATACAGAATATATCAGTGCATTTAGTCGTGGGCTGGGAGAGACTTACGAAAGTAAAAAGCTTAAACTCTCTAAATCACAACCTGACTTACCTAACCCGGCAGTTTTCTTGATAAACACAAAATTGCGTTTTCCAAAGAAATCTACCCTGCTTCCGGTGGTAAAAAGGCTTTTGGTACGATATATCAGTATGACCTGATTTTTTCTAATTGCATTTTTCTTTGATCTAAGGTGTAATAACTATCTTTAGCCTTTATCCATATTTCATATCATAAATTAAAGGGTTTGAAGAAAGTCTACTTTATCACGGCATTGTGTTTTTATTCATTAATAAGTTTTGGGCAAAATACAGACAGCCTTAAGGCTTTGATTAAAAATGCTGATAATGAGCAAGATGCTGCTCTTCATACGTTACATTATATCGAGACTATAGTCGATGTCAACTCTCCTGAGGCACTGAAAGTGGCCTATGCTTTAAAGGAAAAGGAGATTGTAAAAAATGATTCCTCCTTATTTGCTAAAACCGTCTACTTACTCGGTGACATCTACGCTTCTCAAGGAAGGTATGATTCTGCTAAATTTTATTGTCAGAAAGCTGTAGACTACGCACGAAATATTGATGATAAACACCTCTTGTCTAATGGTTTAATCACACTTGGGATCGTACACGATTATCTCGGAGTATTAGATCAGGCGCTCGATTATTATCTACAGGCACTTGATATAAAAGAAAAATTGGGTGACAAAAGTGGTGTGGCAGACGTGCATAATAACATTGCCATACTTTATAGCTTCCAAAATCAATACGATAAAGCGATAGAGTACTTCAATTACAGTTTAGAGGTGAGAGAGCAAATGGGTGATATTAAGGGAGTAGCTGCTGCTTATAATAATATTGGTCTCATCTATCTTAACCTTAAAGAGTTTGAAGATGCATTAAAGTATCAGAAAAAAAGCCTTGAAATAAAAGAAGAGATGGGGGATAAGCGCGGTATGTCTACCTCTTACAATAACATAGGTATTATATTCTTTAAACAAGGTATACCAGAAAGAGCGATTGTTTATTATGAGCGTGCCTTAAAATTGAAAGAGGAGATAGGGTTTGATGCTGATATAGCACTATCGCACCTCAATATTGGTGAGGCTTTTATGGAAATTGGAAATGTAAAAAAAGCTACTTACCACTTAGAAAAAGCCGTAGAGCTAGCCAAAATTTCTAACAATAGAGATGACTTGAGGGTGACCTATCAAATATTGGCTGAGCTCAATGCTAAAACACAAAATTACAAGGACGCATATGAGTACCACCAATTATATGCTCAGCTCAATGACAGTATTTTTAATATGGAAAGTGCCAGCCGCATGGC
>NZ_SMMD01000018.1 GCF_009711475.1 Fulvivirga aurantia | reverse complement strand
TGTCATTCCGGACTTGATCCGGAATCTTGTGTCTATTAACTCAAGAGATTCTTGACTTCCGCTACGCTTCATCAGGAATGACGCTCGCTTGTGATTGACAGCTCGTGCTTAGAGTAGAGAAACAATTTCAATGTGTCAATCTCTCTCACAGCTCAATGCTCGAAACTCACAGCTTTAGTGAGACTCTTCGGACTCCTAGGGTCATCCTACCGATGACGCATTTAGTTAATATAT
>NZ_SMMD01000237.1 GCF_009711475.1 Fulvivirga aurantia | reverse complement strand
AAAGTACTGTGACACTAAATAATGGAAAAAGTTTTGTCTTATATTCTATTCACCCAGTACCTCCCACTCATTTTGAAGACCTGCCTGATAATGAAGGCAAACAAGAAGTAGCCATGATAAATGTTGGTGAAAAAGTAGAGGGTCGTAAGCTCCCAGCTATTGTAGCCGGTGACATTAATGACGTGAGTTGGGGCGCTACCGATAAGCTGACTCAAACTAAAGACATACTCCACGATGTACGAGTAGGTAGAGGGTTTTATAATAGTTACAATGCTAATAACATACTCATGCGCTGGCCACTTGATCATTTTTTTGTAACCAAAGAATTTGAATTAGTAACTCTTGAGCGTATGCCGACAATCGGCTCTGACCACTTTCCGATGTATGCTAAATTTGTCATTAATTAGATTTGAAATAGAAAATTTAAAACTTCTTATTTGCGCCAATCTTTTCCACTCGATTCGTTCCGCACAATCCCTTGTGAATCAAAAGATTTTGTTAGTTTGCGTGCAGATTAGTACTGAAGGCGCAGAGCGTATACACACGTAAGTTGGAGGTATTTGGTCACAACGGAGAAGCACGAGTTTATGTACAAGATGACTGAGGATCAATATTTCAAAGAGAAGTATATATGAGACAAACTAGGAGAAATGGAACTTAAGAAAAATATAAGACCGATGTTCTATCTCCTGGGTGTCGTATTAACAGTAACTTTTCACATTTTCTATGGTAGCGAGAATTCTCATACACCACCATCAAGTTTTCTTGTCTCAACCTTAACATTTGGATTAGGGATAATTTGGTTAATTACAGACTCGGTAATTTCCCCAGTCAAAAAAGTGAATTATTCAAGTAAGCTGAGAACTCATATTTTTGGTCTTTCAATTGTCATTTTACTTATAGTTTGGATATGGAACTCCTAAAATAAGCTACCATGCGAACTAAGCATGGAGCTAGCTTCTGTGCGGTTTGACTATTCATCTGCTGCCGTCAACTGATTAAGGCTTTACATTATCGATGTTCACAGGGTTGATTGTCTTGTGAACTACGGAGGTTATCTGCAATTGTTGGTGGCGTAAGTAGATTTCACTATTTTGGTATGTAATAGACTTTGTAGCGCACACGCGACCAGATACGGGGGATAGTTGTAACCAAGTTGTGAGCAAG
>NZ_SMMD01000517.1 GCF_009711475.1 Fulvivirga aurantia | reverse complement strand
TTCCTTCGTCAGAATGACCTGTTTGAGTTGTTTTACAACTTGAGACATTCTCATTTGATGATTTTTAGGCATAAAAAAAGTCGCCAGTGTAACTGACGACTTGAGTATATCGAATAGTATTTGCTTTATCCTTGTGAGGTCGGTCTTACTTGTAGCTCATTGATATGCACACCATTTGGCTGAGACACTGCGTAGTAAATCGCATTGGCTATATCTTCACTGTCTAAAAAGTCCAGATCAGCAAACATGTCTTTAAAATCATTCATCAATTCATCGTCTGTGATCGATTCTGTAAGCTCTGTTTCTACAGCACCGGGCTCAATACAAGTGACTCTTATACCATGTTTTGGAGAAAGTTCTTTTCTCAGACCATCGCTCAAAGCTCTCACAGCATATTTAGTGGCTGAGTACACTGCACTACCATTCATAACCTCTCGCCCTGCTACACTTGATATGTTTACGATATGCCCACTTTTTCTTTCTGTCATGTCAGGCAAAGTTTCTGCTAAACAGTGCAGCACGCCATTTACATTTACATCTACCATTTTGAGCCACTCATCTACATGCATGTTTTTCATATAGCTTAGCGGCATTATTCCTGCGTTATTTACAAGCACATCGCAGGCTCCAAATTCATCTTTAGTTTTCTGAGCAAGATTTTTTACATCCTCTCGCTTAGTAACATCAGTTTCTACAACCAATGCCTCGCCACCTTCATTTTCTATATCTTCTTTTAGCGCAGTCAGCTTTTCTTTTCTTCTTGCTGCCAAAACTACTTTTGCTCCGGCTTTGGCAAATTTTTTGGCGGTAGCTTCGCCAATACCACTACTCGCTCCTGTGATTATTACTACTTTGTCTTTTACGTCCATTTTTTCGTTGGTTTTTTTACTTTTACCAACAGGCCTCGCTTGTGGGATGTTTAGCAATAAGACCTATTTAATTTCTGAGAAGAGACTCGTATGGACAAAAAAAAGCCCCGGCACCTCTGCCGGGGACTTTCAACCTAAACCCAATCCCGAACCACCGGGATATCCAACTTCACAACCTACTCTTTAAATCTCGACACTGTCGAGGTTTATAAATTCTATTTGTTTGTTATCATCTATATCAACGCCAACGATTGCCTCTTTATTGATCTTGCCTGCCAATATTTCTTTAGACAGTTCATTTAAGATCTCTCGTTGGAGTACTCGCTTCAACGGCCTTGCACCAAATTGCGGATCAAAACCTTTTTTAGCGATGTAATCTAATGCTTTATCAGATATCTCAATCTTCATACCAGACTCAGCTAATCGTTCTCTTATTTGTCCGAATTGGATATTTACGATCTTTCTGATGTCAGTTTTAGAAAGAGGTCTAAACATGATGGTTTCATCAATTCTGTTTAGAAACTCTGGTCGCATCGATTTTTTCAACAATTCAAATACCTGACCTTTAGTTGCCTCGATTACTTCCTCCTCATTCTCCTCATTCAGTTTTTCGAAATTATCCTGAATAATGCCGGAACCAATGTTGGTGGTCATAATAATAATCGTGTTTTTAAAATTAGCCACACGACCTTTATTATCGGTGAGTCTACCATCATCAAGCACTTGCAGTAGTATATTGAATACATCAGGATGTGCCTTCTCGATTTCATCAAGCAAGACCACAGAATACGGTTTTCTACGAACGGCTTCCGTAAGCTGGCCGCCTTCATCGTAACCAACATATCCCGGAGGCGCTCCTACGAGTCTACTCACCGCATGCCTTTCCTGATATTCGGACATATCAATCCGAACCATGGCATTCTCATCACTAAATAAATAATCTGCTAACGCTTTAGACAGCTCCGTTTTACCTACACCAGTGGTACCTAAAAAAATAAACGAGCCAATCGGTCTTTTGGGATCTTGCAAACCAGCCCTGCTTCTCCGTACGGCATCAGATAGCGCCCTTATGGCTTCTTCTTGTCCCGCAACTCTCTCTCCCAACTCTTGCTCCAAAGATAACAACTTTTCTCTTTCACTTTGCAACATTTTTGTGAGCGGTATACCAGTCCATTTGGCTACAACCTCAGCAATGTCCTCACTATCAACCTCTTCCTTCATCAAAGAATTTTCATTATGGCTGGCATTTATTTTTTCCTGATAATCCTGCAGTGTTTTTTCCGCTTCAGTAATCTTACCATATCGTAACTCAGCCACCTTGCCAAAGTCACCAGATTTCTCTGCCTGCTCGGCTTCAAATTTGAGTTTATCAATATCCTCTTTGGCATTTCTTATGCCTTGTACCAATTCCTTTTCATTTTCCCAACGAGCCTTAAGACCATTTCTGGCTTCTGTCAACTCGGCTATTTCTTTAGAAAGCGTACGCTCTTTGTCTTTATCCTTTTCACGTCTAATAGCTTCTCTTTCAATTTCAAGTTGCATGATCTTACGATTAAGCTCGTCAAGCTCCTCTGGTAAAGAGTCCATTTCCAGTCTGAGCTTAGAGGCAGCCTCATCCATTAAGTCTATGGCCTTATCGGGCAAAAACCTATCTGAGATATAACGTTGCGATAGCTCAACAGCCGCTATAACTGCATCGTCTTTTATGCGCACTCCGTGGTGCAGCTCATATTTATCTTTGATACCTCTTAGGATCGATATAGCGTCTTGCTGAGAAGGCTCACTGATCATTACACCCTGAAATCTTCGCTCCAGTGCTTTGTCTTTTTCTATATATTTCTGATACTCCTTAAGCGTAGTTGCACCAATGGCATGCAGCTCACCCCTGGCTAATGCCGGCTTGAGTAAGTTTGCAGCATCCATGGCTCCTTCACCTCCTCCACCAGCGCCAATAAGCGTGTGGATTTCGTCTATAAAGAGAATAATCTGTCCGTCAGAATCAGTAACTTCTTTAATTACAGCTTTTAATCGCTCCTCAAATTCACCTTTATATTTAGCTCCTGCAACGAGCAGGCCCATATCTAATGAGATCAGAATTTTGTCTTTCAGGTTTTCTGGCACATCACCGTCAACAATCCGTTGAGCCATCCCCTCAATTATGGCAGTTTTTCCCACACCAGGTTCACCAAGTAATATGGGGTTGTTTTTGGTTCTGCGAGATAGAATCTGAAGTACTCGCCTGATTTCATCATCCCTACCAATTACCGGATCTATCTTTCCCGCTTTTGCCTGCTCATTGAGGTTGATAGAATAACGCTCCAAAGACCGGTACTTAGACTCAGCATTTTGATCCTTCACCGTATCGCCACCTCTTAGCTCTTTGATGGCCGCAATTAGTGACTTGCGTTCAAAACCAGCATCTTTCAGAAGTTGAGCCACTTTATCTTTACCGTCATATAAGCCAAGTATGATGTGCTCTACGGCTATAAATTCATCGCCAAAGCTTTTTAATTCTTTATCAGCTTTCTGCAATGCAGCTGCAGCATCATTAGATAAATAAGGTTTCTGACCACTTACTTTAGGATAACTGTTGATTATCTCTTCCAGCCTTGAGTCTATTAGGTTTTTATTGATATTCAGTTT
>NZ_SMMD01000349.1 GCF_009711475.1 Fulvivirga aurantia | reverse complement strand
GTTTGAAAAAAGTTATGTCTCTGAGTGATGCACTCTTAAACTGCTATCATAAATACTATTAAAAACCAGTCTTCTGACCGCTTTGAGTGATCAGAAGGCTGAATATTAATCAGGGTTATTCAAGATGCAATCTCAAATCAATAATAACTATAAGTGGTTTCCTGATTGCCGTAGCTTGAGGTCGCTGTTCTGCTCAGCACCTGCCCGGTAGTTGGGTCAGTTGTATAGGAAAAAGTAAAAAGCATATTAAATCCGTTTTCCTCTTGTCTGTAGCTACCCGGCAGTCTTTTCTGCATAGGCACAGTGCCTATAATCTCAACAGGAAATCTATTTGAGCTACCGGGGATATAGCCTTCATAAGTTCTTGTAGAGATCAAATCATAATCATCTTCACCTGCTGTAGGGACGTAGATCAGGTGCTTGTATAAGTTGTGATCAAAATCAAAAAGATAAATCATCACGAAAGTCTCTTTGTAACTGCCATCACTTTGCCTGCTATAATCTGCCTTCCCTCCTAAATTACCTGCCTCATCATAATCATATAAACTATAGGCTTTCATAACTCCATAATCGAAAGTTTCCGAACGTACTATACGTCCATCTTCGCTGTAGAAATATTGGTCTTGTTCAACGCCTGTATTAATTCTTTCGATCAAGCCGTTTTCGCTATAGTAATAGGTCTTAGTACCAGACCTAAAACCCGGTGTTTCACTTTCCCAATACACATAGTTAATCTTTCCTTCCTCATTATAAACATAGGTTTCTTTATACCTATCGCTGGTGGAAACACTCTCAAAAGACTTTGGCTTGCCCATCAACTCAACATCTTTGATATAAAGTGTAAAGTAAGTCTGGGTACCGGGCAGGAAACCCTCACTCATTGACGAAAGGCTGATTGTCACGTTAGTACCACCACTGAGTTTAGTATTGTAAATAGGCTTTATTACAAAACTGGCATCCATCTCCCCCTTGGAAATGATCAGCGTTACCTCCTCATCAACAATCTCATGACCTTCCACTATTAGGTTTTCTGTAAAGCCAGCTAAAAAAAGACGTATTTCTCCTTGAGGGGCTGGTGCAGACAATGCAATATCAACCGTAATTCCCTGACTGTTATTTTCTATCAAAGTCATCTCACTAACCGTAAAATTCACTTTTACCTGGTTAGCAGGTACTTCATTTTTATCATCATCAAGTACTTTAAGCGATGCTTTGTGTTTCTCACCTGTCTCAAAACCTTCTGACACTTTAGCAATCTCCAGGTCTATCGTCCGATCAGGATCTATCACGTCATTATTTACAGGGTTGATAAAGAAGCTCACACTATCAGTATTAGCGTTTATATCTAATGTTATAAGGCCATTTTCTGCTGCCGGAGAAGTGGTAAAAGCTGGTTCAAAACTAGATGAAATGCGAACCTCAACCTGGCCTGAGATTGCAGTTTTCTCACTAAATACTAAGGCCACTGGTACCTTCTCTCCATTCTCAGCAATTTCCTTTATTGGAGAAAAATTGATTTCTACATCTTTTGAAATTGGGTTTACCGTTTCATCATCTTCACATGCAACTATACTGAGCATCACTATGATGCCAATACAGTACTTCCATATTGTTTTCATTCGTTTGTTATTACTTTCGATCTAGAGAGCGTCTAAGGGGCGGACAAGTAGGGAAAGCACTTTATCTTTTATGCCCAAACGCTTGAGATTTGTCTTAACTAGAAACCAATACGGCAATTGAAATATGGAAGTTGTTGATCATCAGGCTCTTTTACACTGAATGAGATTTTTCAAACACCAGCGGTAAAAAAATGATGTGCAATTAAAACAAAATACCCGATAGCTAAATCAGCTACCGGGCATTTAAACTAACCACTTATGAAAAACTATTATCTTTTT
>NZ_SMMD01000028.1 GCF_009711475.1 Fulvivirga aurantia | reverse complement strand
GGATGCAGCAGGTAACAATAATACAGCTGCAACTCAGGTAGTAACGACCTTTGATAATACTGTACCGACAGTAGACATTCAGGGAGAGCCAGCGATAGTGAACAACACAGCGGCTTATAATGTAACTATCGAGTTTAGCGAAGATGTTACAGGCTTTGTTATCGGAGATATTACAGTAGGTAATGGTTCAGCTTCAAATTTTGTAGCTGTAGATGGCAATACTTATACTGTCGACATCACCCCGGATGGCACAGGCGACATC
>NZ_SMMD01000306.1 GCF_009711475.1 Fulvivirga aurantia | reverse complement strand
TGCATCCAGCACATGAACTACAGTACCTTCATAAGTAGGATCAATTTTTACTGCGGTATGTATTCTGGAAGTAGTGGCACCACCGATTAACAAAGGCGTTTTAAAGCCTTGTTTTTGCATTTCGCTTGCCACGTGTACCATTTCATCAAGAGATGGGGTAATCAACCCACTGAGGCCTATAGCTGCTACATTCTCCTCTTTGGCTTTCTCCAATATTTTCTCCGCAGGTACCATCACACCCATGTCGATGATCTCGTAATTGTTACACGCAAGCACTACACCTACTATGTTTTTCCCAATATCGTGAACATCTCCTTTAACTGTGGCCAGCAAAATCTTAGCGGCTGATTCTGTTGACTTGTTTTTAAGTTTTTCGGCCTCCAGGTAAGGTTCTAGCCATGCCACTGACTTTTTCATTACCCGGGCACTCTTTACCACCTGAGGTAAAAACATTTTCCCTGCACCAAAAAGATCACCGACAACGTTCATACCAGCCATTAAAGGGCCTTCAATAACTTCTAATGGGCGTTCATACTTAGCTAGCGCTTCTTCTGTGTCTTGCTCTATGTATTCAATAATTCCTTTAACCAAGGCATGTGAAAGTCGCTCTTCAACACTGCCTTCCCGCCACTTTTCGTCCTTCTGTTTTTTCTTCCCCCCTCCTTTTACTTTCTCTGCATAATCTAACAATCGCTCTGTAGCGTCAGCCCTTCTGTTGAGCAGTACATCTTCTACATAAGTGAGCAATTCTTTTGGTATCTCATCGTATACTTCGAGCATCGTAGGGTTAACTATTCCCATATCCATCCCATGATTGATGGCATGATAAAGAAAAGAAGAGTGCATGGCTTCACGCACAGCAGTATTCCCACGAAAGGAGAATGATACGTTACTGACACCACCACTCACATGAGCATGAGGTAGATTATCTTTTATCCATTTTGTTGCTTTAAAGAAGTCTAATGCATTATTAACATGTTCTTCCATGCCTGTGGCGACAGGGAAAATATTTGGATCAAATATGATATCTGTGGCTGGAAAACCAACTTTATCTACCAAAAGACGGTAAGACCTTTCGCATATTTCAATCCTTCTTTCATAATTATCAGCCTGTCCCTGTTCGTCAAAGGCCATGACAACTACGGCTGCTCCATATCTTTTTACGAGCTTAGCCTGCTTCAAAAAGGATATCTTCACCTTCTTTTAAGCTGATAGAGTTAACAATTCCTTTTCCCTGGATGCATTTTAAGCCTGCTTCTATGATGTGCCACTTAGAAGAGTCGATCATGATTGGGACCCGTGCAATATCAGGCTCTGAGGCAATGAGATTAAGAAACTTCACCATGGCAGCCTCTCCATCGAGCATGCCCTCATCCATATTTATATCAATAATCTGAGCACCACCTTCCACTTGCTCTAAGGCTACTTCAAGCGCTTCTTCATAAAGCTCCTCCTTGATCAGTCTCAAAAATTTTCTAGAGCCGGTCACGTTGGTACGCTCTCCGATATTAATAAAATTCGACTCTTTTGTAGCCACTAGTGGCTCAAGACCGCTTAATTTCAAACCCACTTGTCGATTCTTTGTCATAAACAATTATTCATAAAAAAAGCTCCCCTGATAAGTCAGGAGAGCTCATAATGAATTCTCTAATGCCTGCTTAT
>NZ_SMMD01000456.1 GCF_009711475.1 Fulvivirga aurantia | reverse complement strand
GAAAAAGAGGCTGTCTAAAAAGCTAGTTAGATAGCCATGACTGGATTATACGTTGGCTTCAGGACTGCCAAATACTTTTTCGATGATATCACTTCCCCACTTAAACGGATCTTCTCTAATTTCTTTCTCCTCTTCGCCCACATAGTAAAAAAGTCCATCGATAGCTTTCTCAGTAGCATAGCCATCGATACTCTCTGGCAGGGAAACATTGATAAAGTCTGCCACCTTGATACTGGCAAAGCCTGTGGAGTATTCGTAGTTTAAAAAACCTACCAGGCTCCTATAAATATCATTAGCCTTGGTTTCGTCAAGTGCATTTTTCACATCTGGCTGGAAGGCATTGAATAAGTCTTGATTGGTTCTGTTATAAAAATAATTGGTAGCTGAGGTATCTGAACCTTGTAATATGCCTAGCGCATCGTTAACTGTCATAGTAGTGAGCGCATTGCCAAATATTGGTAAGGCTTTGTTGGCAGCTTTTTCTGCCCCACGGTTCATAGCAACTAGTAATTCTTCAAAAGGATCAGTGTCGATATTAGGATTTGCTGCTATATAGGTATCAAGTATAGTGCTGTAAGAAATATTGATACCAAAAACATTTACATAGCCGTTTTCGACTTTATCCTGAAGGCTCTTAACTTCAGGTGGTAACAGTATTTTCACAATTTCATTTTTCAGGTATCCATCAGTTTCTGACACAGTGGCTACAGAGGCATCTAAACCGATGTTTAAGGCTTCTTTAAGTCCACGGATGATTTCATCATTAGATAGCCCGTTTTCAAGTTCTTCACATGAAGCAAAAAATAGGATAGACGTACAGGCGAGAATTTTAAAAATGTTTTTCATAGTTTCTAATCATTGATTTACTTGATTGAATGGCTTAAGCGCCTTGGTATTCTCAAGTATTCAAATTTAGAGCCAAACTCTATTTAGTTAAATAAATAATAACACACCATGGCTATATACATTGCCACTTTGGTTTGTAACTTCATAGCTACAAGTTTTTAAAAACAAAAACAGTTTTTTGTTTATAGAAGGTGATTTTATGAGAAATCATATATCCATTTAAGGGCATTGTAAAATGACTTATAGGTCGAAATGAAGCTGGAATAAAAACCTGAAGTAACAGATTTGGAATTCTTAACTTTTGATAGCCCTGAGTGTTTGCTAACTTATAATCAAACCCCGATTATTTATGTCACGAACCATAATTGTATCTAACCGATTACCGGTAAAAGTTGTAAAAAACGATAAAGATGAGTTGGAATATAGGCCCAGCGAAGGGGGCCTGGCCACTGGACTTAGTTCGGTATATAAGCAAGGCGATAACTTGTGGGTTGGCTGGCCCGGGAGGTATTTTAATCGGCCTGAAAAACAGAAGGAGGCTAGAAAGGCCCTGGAATCTCAAAACATGCGACCGGTATTTTTGAGTAAAGAAGAGATAAAACTTTACTACGAAGGCTTTAGCAACGAAACCCTTTGGCCAACATTTCATTATTTTAATCAAAATGCCTTATATAAAAAGTCCTACTGGGAGGCTTATGAGGAGGTAAATCAGAAGTTCTGTGATGAAATTTTAAAAGAACTAAATCCGGGAGATAAAATATGGGTGCATGATTATCAGCTCATGCTGGTACCTAAGATGATACGTGACAAAAACCCTGACGTAAGTGTCGGCTTCTTTTTACATATACCGTTCCCATCTTTCGAGGTATTTCGATTATTGCCGTGGCGCAGAGAGCTGCTCGATGGGGTACTTGGTTCTGATTTGATAGGCTTTCACACCTACGATGACATGCGTCATTTTTTAAGTGCCGTAAGTAGAATCTGCTATATCAGCAACCAGCAGGGGCATATTTTAAAAGATAGAAGGACTGTAGTGACAGATTCTTTTCCTATCGGAATAGACTACGACAAATATGCCAGTCAGGCAGCACACCCACAGACCTTGAGGAGGGAAGTAAAATATAGAACCTCTTTAGGCAATCAGAAGCTTATGCTTTCTATAGATCGGCTCGATTACTCAAAAGGAATACCAGCCAGGCTAGAGATTTTTGATATTTTCTTAAGTAAATATCCAGAATACCTTGGGAAAGTATCCTTACTCATGGTGGTTGTGCCTTCCAGAGATGAGGTAGAAAAATATAAAGACCTGAAGGAAGAGGTAGACCTTCTCGTTGGTAGAATCAACGGTAAATACGGAACAGTCAACTGGACGCCTATTCATTATTTCTACCGCTCATTTCCTTTGGAAGACCTGTCGGCTTTTTATCGCATGGCCGATGTTGCCATGGTAACACCGATGCGAGATGGAATGAACCTGGTGTGTAAGGAGTATGTAGCCAGTAAGCTGGACCAACAAGGCGTACTGATCCTGAGTGAAATGGCAGGTGCAAGCAAAGAGCTTTCAGATGCATTAATAGTAAACCCCAACGACAAACATGAGGTGGTAGGTGCTATTTATAAAGCATTGAATATGCCTGAAGATGAGCAACAGAGGCATATGGAAATCATGCAGAAGACCTTGAAGAAATATAATATTCACCATTGGGTAAATCTGTTTTTAACACGGCTGGAAGATGTAGCACGAAAACGCTCAGAACAATCTACGAAAGTGTTGGATGATGAGGCCGAAGGTGAGATTATAGAAGATTTTAACACGGCTAAGAAGCGACTGCTGTTTCTTGACTACGATGGTACTTTGGTGCCATTTGATAGTGACCCACAGGCTGTGGCACCGGGAGATGAGTTGCTGGGCATATTAGAAAAGTTGGCAGCAAATGATCAAAACCATGTGGTGATCATAAGCGGCAGAGATAAAACCACACTGGGTAAGTGGTTGGGGCATTTAGATGTTGACTTTATTGCTGAGCATGGCGTTTGGTTAAAAGATAGAAAGGGTGATTG
>NZ_SMMD01000038.1 GCF_009711475.1 Fulvivirga aurantia | reverse complement strand
TCCCCTATGTATCATCAGATAATTCTAAATAGGCTTTTAGATTGCATTAACCTAACTCAAAATAATCATAATTATATTGATAAAGAGTTAAATATGGCCATGCTGAACACGGCCAAGAAGATGCTTTCCTGGATTGAGGTAGTTACTTTCCATAATGGAGACATTCCAATGGTAAATGATTCAACTTATGGAATAGCACCCACCACAGCCGAGCTCCAGGAGTATGCAAGAAGACTTAAGATTACTTGGGCTCCACTTAACATCAAAGAGTCTGGATACCGTGT
>NZ_SMMD01000385.1 GCF_009711475.1 Fulvivirga aurantia | reverse complement strand
CACTTCATGAAGCATATTGATTTTGACCTCAATGTGATTGAAGAAGGAAGAACTGAAGGCTGGTTAGACATTGCTCAGATACATAAACAACAAAAAGGATTTGTGCACGGAGGGTTGATAGCCACTGTGGCGGATATAGTGGCTGGTTTTGCCGCATATACTAAAGTGCCTGATGATCATCATGTAGTGACGGGTGAGTTGAAGATTTCTTATCTGAACCCCGGTGTTGGTCAAAAGATACATGCTATTGGCTATGTTTTAAAATCGGGGAGAAAAATGAATTTCTGTGAAGCAGAAGTTTGGTGTATCGATGGCGAGAAGAAAACGCTTATTGCTAAAGCGAGTACTACAATGGTTACTATCTTTCCAGAAGAGGTAAAAGGCTAATGCCATTACCATCTCAAATATTAATCAATAAATTTCCTTACGAGCCGACTCCAGATCAGGCCAGTTTATTTACTAAGGTAGATAGCTTTCTGAAAGCTGAAGATCGTCCGGTTTTATTGATAAAAGGATATGCCGGTACGGGTAAAACTACAGTGGTAAGTGCTCTTACACAGGTTTTGCCTCTTTTTAATTTTAAGTTTGTGCTACTAGCTCCAACCGGGAGGGCGGCAAAAGTGATGTCTTCTTATGCGAATAAGATGGCTTTTACTATTCATAAAAAAATCTATAAGCAAGCTTCCGATGATGGAGTCGGGCCAGTCTTTAAAAGACAGTCAAATTATGCTAAAAATACGGTCTTTATCATTGACGAATCGTCTATGATAAGTGAAGATACCGGAATAGGTCGAGGCTTGCTGTCCGACCTTATGGATTTTGTCTTTACAAGTGATAGCAACAAATTGATTCTCATTGGAGATAATGCACAGCTTCCGCCAGTTGGTCAAACAGATAGCCCTGCATTAAATAATGACCACCTTAATTTTAATTTTAATACTACTGTATTTGAATCAGTTTTAACTGAGGTTACAAGGCAGGCCTCAGATTCTGGAATTCTCAAGAATGCCACCAGATTAAGAGAGCAAATAAAAAACCAGAAGCCGCAGATAAAAATTAGCACTGGTGGAGAAAAAGACATCTTTAGAATGACCGGGGAAAAGATGGAAGAAGGCCTTCGTTGGGCCTATGATCGATATGGGATTGAAAATACAGTAATTATTTGCAGGTCAAATAAGCTTGCTAACAATTACAATCAATATATAAGAAATAGAATCCATTTCTATGAATCAGAGCTGGAGGCGGGTGAGTTGCTAATGGTGGTTAGAAATAACTACCTTCACAGTCCTGGCGATCAAACAGGTGGGTTTCTGGCAAATGGAGACTTTGTGCAAGTTCAAAAAATCGTTTCGTTTGAAGAAATGTATGGTTTTCGTTTTGCGACCTTACAATTAAAACTACCTGATTATCCATCAGAAACCAGTTTTGAGGCTAAAGTAATTTTAGACACACTACATACAGAAAGCTCGGCCTTAAGTAATGAGCAGAACAAGAAACTCTACGATCAAGTTAAAGCTGATTACTTCGATCTTTCGACAAAAAAAGAAATAAAAGAAGCACTCAAGAAAGATCCTTACCTCAATGCATTACAGGTAAAATTTGCCTATGCATTAACCTGTCATAAATCACAAGGTGGACAGTGGCCCGCGGTATTTGTAGATCAGGGATTTATTAAAATCGATGAAATTGATAGAGAGTATGTCAGGTGGTTATACACCGCTGTTACCAGAGCTACCACACAATTATTTATGGTGAATTTTGATCAATCTTTCTTTCATTGATTAAAAACAAGTAGTCTATAGAATCTTTCCTGATAAAACTATGTTTGCATAGCGCTATCAAAGGCAAGGTTATTGATACTTGTGAATGAAAAAGTATATTTGTTTGAAAAGATAAAAATTAAGAAAATGAAAAAGATAAGTGCATTGATATTTGGCCTATTTGTGTTTGCAGGAGTTTTAGCTCAAGAACAAGAAGCGACAGAGGTGAAATCAGGTCCTGTGATGAGTTTTGAAGAAGAGAAACACGACTTTGGTGATATTCATCAGGGAGATAAAGTTGAGCACGTGTTTCAATTTGAAAATACTGGTAATGAGCCTTTAATAATTACTAATGTTCAAACCACTTGTGGTTGTACTGCACCTGAGTGGCCAAAAGATCCTGTAGCACCGGGACAAACTGGTAAAATAAAAGTTGTTTTTAATAGCGCTGGTAAAATTGGTAGACAAA
>NZ_SMMD01000265.1 GCF_009711475.1 Fulvivirga aurantia | reverse complement strand
AAAAATGTACATATTTTCAGCGCTTCAAATCAAAATAGACTATGGCAAATAGAGGTGGATTCTCAAGTAAATTGGGTTTTATATTAGCTGCAGCAGGTTCGGCTGTGGGATTAGGAAATATCTGGAAATTTCCTTTCGAAGTTGGTAATGGAGGCGGAGCAGCTTTCCTTGTAATGTACTTGATTTTCTGTTTTATTCTCTGTTTTCCTGTGATGGTAACAGAGATTGCTATTGGTAGAAAAACACAAAGAAACCCTGTCGGAGCATTTAGATCTCTAGGGCATAAAAACTGGACGTTCGTAGGGCGTTTAGGTATCTTAAGTGGGGTTTTAATCTTATCATTTTACAATGTAGTGGCTGGTTGGTCATTTGGATACTTTGTAGAGATGGTCATGGGCCATTTTGAAATTGGTCAGAAATTTCCTGATTATATAAAAGACATTTTTACAGTAGGCGGTTATGCTATTTTCTTTATGATAGCCACTGCATTTATTGTATCTAAAGGTATTTCTGGAGGTATTGAGAAAGCAGCTAAAATATTAATGCCTACCCTTATATTAATGATTTTAGCTTTGGTGGCTTATTCACTTACCCTGCCACACGCATTTGATGGTATCAAATTTTACCTTGTTCCTGATTTTTCTAAACTTACAATGGGAGTTATGGGAAGTGCCTTAGGACAGGCGTTCTTCTCATTATCGCTTGGTATGGGTGCGCTCATTACTTATGGTAGCTATGTGGGTAAAAGAGATAACATCGTGTCTTCAGCAGCTTTTATTACTCTTGCAGACGTAGGGATCGCTTTCATCGCAGGCCTTATGATGTTCCCATTTGTGGCCTACTTATCTGAAGGTACCATGGAAGGAGCCGGCTCTGGAGCGGGTTTAATATTTACTATTCTACCTGGTGTTTTTGAAAGCTTAGGCACTACACTTGGTACTATTGTAGGATCTTTCTTCTTCTTACTCCTTTCATTTGCAGCACTTACTTCCACAGTTTCTCTTTTAGAAGTACCTGTGTCTTACGTAGTAGATGAGTTTGAAGTTAGAAGAACTAAAGGTGTTTGGATCGTTGCCTTAGTAATATTTGTAGTAGGACTACCATCTCTGGTTGGAAATGGTTACTCAGAGTTTTTTACCAACTTCATCACATACTTTGGTGCCGAGAACGCTACTGATTTTATGACATTTATTGGGCATGTGGCCAATGATACTTTCTTACCGTTGGGAGGTTTCTTAATTGTAAGTTTTGCTGCCTACGTATGGAAGAAAGAAAACTTAAATGCCGAAATATCACAAGGCTTCGAGAGTTATGAAGGTTCTTTCGTTCAGAAGTATATCAACTTTGCCATTACATTCATCTGCCCTACTATATTAGGAGTATTGTTTATACTTACGTTGTTTCAAACC
>NZ_SMMD01000300.1 GCF_009711475.1 Fulvivirga aurantia | reverse complement strand
CTCATCTGGCGCTTCAGTGTTTCTCAACTGACGGTAGATAGTCTCAACAGCTTCTTTTTCTGAGTTTGAATTATCCTTAGAAAGCGTATTGAAGATAATCGTGTAATCAGTAACGTTTACATCTTCTCTGTGTAGGATAATGGCTTTTGAGCCAGAATCTACAATTACATCAATATCCTCATCAGTAATGATGTGGTCTCTTTCTAATAAAACTTCATTTCTATCGATAGATACTACTTCACCAGTATCTTCATCCACGAAGTCTTCAGTCCAAGTCTTTAGAACTCTTGCAGCTAATTTTCTACCAGAAGCTTTTTTAAGGTCCTTCTTAGTGGCTTTTACTTCTTCAGAAAGGCCGAAAAGATCTAAGATATCTTTATCAGTTCCGTAACCGATAGCCCTGAGGAGGGTAGTTACCGGGAACTTTTTCTTTCTATCGATATAAGCATACATCACGTTGTTTACGTCTGTCGCAAATTCGATCCAAGATCCTTTGAAAGGGATAATTCTTGCAGAATAGAGCTTTGTTCCGTTGGTATGTTTACTTTGTGCGAAGAATACACCTGGTGATCTGTGTAATTGAGATACAATTACTCTTTCGGCTCCATTTATTACAAAAGAACCTTTCTTCGTCATGTAAGGAATATTACCAAGGAAAACCTCTTGCTCGATAGTTTCAAAATCCTCATGATCTTCATCATTACAGGTAAGTTTCAACTTGGCTTTAAGAGGTACAGAATAGGTCAATCCTCTGTCGATGCACTCATCAACTGAGTACTTGGGAGGATCAACTATATAATCGATAAATTCTAATACGAAGTTTTCTCTGGAATCTGTGATTGGAAAGTTTTCAGAAAAAACTTTGAATAATCCTTCTTGTTCCCTTTTTTCGGCTGGAGTTTCCAACTGGAAAAAGTCTTTGAAGGATTGTAATTGTATATCAAGAAAATCAGGATAATCTATTACTTTCTTAATAGATGAGAAATTGATTCTTGAGTTTTCGTTTTTACTAGCCAAAGCTCTAAAAATTTTAATTACAAGATATTGCAAAAAGGCAGTTTTCAGCCTATAAATGTGATTGTTTGTAAAGTATCTACAAACAGGAAAAGACCCCGATCCCGTTCCAAATTTTTTGGCATACGGGAAGGGGTCGCTAATCTATTAGACGAGCAAATAATATGTCGCCAAAGGCTTATTTTAACTCAACCTCAGCCCCAGCTTCTTCAAGCTGCTTTTTAAGACCTTCAGCCTCGTCTTTAGCTACACCTTCTTTAAGTGCGCTAGGTGCTCCGTCTACTAATTCCTTAGCTTCTTTTAGTCCAAGACCAGTAAGTTCTTTTACTAATTTTACGATTGCTAATTTAGCTCCACCTGGTGATTTAAGAATTACATCAAATTCAGTCTTCTCAGCGCCAGCGTCTCCACCGTCACCACCAGCAGCAGGACCAGCAACAACAGCTGCAGCAGCTGCAGGCTCAATACCATGCTCTTCTTTTAGGTACTCTGCTAATTCGTTTACTTCTTTTACTGTGAGTTCAACAAGTTGATCTCCTAGTGCTTTAACGTCTGCCATTTTACTTCTTATTTAATTGTTTTTTGTTTCTAATTAGTTTTCTCTTTCGGACAATGCCTTCAC
>NZ_SMMD01000855.1 GCF_009711475.1 Fulvivirga aurantia | reverse complement strand
GATATATTGCAGTGTAATAGGCATTTTTTTAAGTCGTGTAGTTGGTTTTTTTCTATTTAGCGACAAATATCCATCCATAAATGGACCATTTTTTTTGTAGACTGTCTATCTTTCTTCTCACGATTTGTGCTCTAACCGGTCATGCGCAGGAAATTCCTGTGTACAATCACTATTACACCAACCCTTATTTATTCAACCCATCTGAGGCCGGTACCGATGCTTTCATGAGTGTTTCGCTCAATCACCGACAACAATGGAGAGGTATCGAAGGTGCGCCTGTAGTTTCTACATTGAGTTTTCAAACACCATTTGACTATAAAAAATGGGCACTAGGTGTAAATGTCAGAAACTTTCAAAGGGGCCTCATTACCACTACTGATTTTATGGCCACGTATGCGTACACTGTTTACCTCACAAAAGAGGCTACTGTGCATTTTGGGTTGTCAGCAGGTGTTACATCCAACAGCCTTGACCTGGAAGACATAGAAGATCTGGATGACCCTGTGTTATCTGATTTTGCCAATAACAACATGCAACCAGCGGCCAATTTTGGAATGAAAATTAAATCACCAACAGGATTTAATTTGGGTTTTGCCCTACCGCGATTATTTAGGCCAAATTTTATAAATGCCCAGGATTTCGAATCATATGACTTCTCACCGCTAGACGAAGTTGTGGTAATGGGTTACTTCAAGCGTAAGATGGATAAAAAAATTGTTACGAGAAGAAGAGGTGGTATAAACCGAAGAGTGGCTTTAGAAGATGCATACGCACCCTTACAAATATATGGTATATATCGATACTCAGCCCTTACAGGCAATCAGGCCGAAGTACTGGCCACATTGCATATAGGCGAAAGCATATGGGTCGGTGGAGCATACCGATTCAATTATGGCCCATCAGGATTATTTGGCCTTAACATAGGTGCCATGAGTTTTAGCTATGCTTACGAACCCGCGTCTAACCAAGTCACGGGTTTTGAGCAAGGCACACACGAAGTACAACTAAAAATTAGAATCGGTGAGAAAAAGAAATTAGAAAAAACGAAGCCAATTCTAAGAACTATAGTGAAGAAAGAAACCCACGAGGCCAGGTTCTCTAAAGATGATGTACAAACCGGTGGAGACCAGGAGCTTGAAGGCGGAAAAATGTTTTACGTAGTTATTAAAGAATACCGCGATTTTAACTCAGCCGATGATCTGGTAAGAAGATTAAAAGATGCAGAAGACCTAACTACAGACATCTTTTATAATAAAAACAGTCGTAGATATTATGTCTATACATATAAGACGACCTCTAGTAAAGAAGCCAATAAAGAAAAGAAAGCAGTTGCAGAACTGACTAAATTTAAAAGCGTAAAAATAATCATAGTAGATGAGTAGGTTACAATTACCACTTCCAACTCATTAACTTATTCAAAAGCAACTTACATGAAATTGACTGTCAAATATTGCCTACTCAGTTGTCTATTTAGCTTTTTGACTTTATCAGTAGTTGCGCAGGTTCCGGTTATAAAAAATGTTTCCCCGACATCTGGCTATTCGGGTCAGACTGTTAATATTAAGGGGGGTAATTTTGAAGCTGGGTCAAGGGTATTTTTTGGTAGTGTAGAAGGCACAGTTATAAGCTCATCTGACCAACTGATTGAAGCCACGGTACCTACCTCTGCTACTTTTGACAATGTCAGCGTATTAAACCCAACCTCTGACCGAACTGCCTACGCCCCTTCGCGATTCTTTTCAAGTTTTGGAGGAACTAATGGGATAGCGGCCACGGACTTTGACACACAACTAGACTTGACAGCCGAAGACGGACTGTACGATATATGCGTATGTGATTTAGACGGAGATGACAAGAATGATATTGTGGGAGCCAACTCAAAAAACAATCGTGCCACGATCTTACGCAACTTAAGTACACCTGGCACTTTGAGTGTTTCTAAAACACCCATCAACCTAAATGCTAAAACTTTAAATGTTACCTGTGGCGATTTAAACGGAGACGGTAAACCTGAAGTAGTATTTACAGAAGGAGACGATGGCAACAGGATTTTCATCCTTATTAATAATAGCCCTGTCGGATCGCTCTCATTTACTATGCAAACTATTACTGTGACAGGAGCCTCAACCAAAAGAGTGGCTATCAATGACCTAGATTTAGATGGTCATCCGGACCTAACTGTCACAGACCAGTCTACAAACAAAGTTTTTCTAATCAAAAATACAACAGTTGCGGGCACACTATCATTTGATACAGGCAATATTACTGAACTGACTGTTGGCAATGCAGGTAGTACAGCAGGTATTGAAGTGCAGGATCTGAACGGAGACAGAAAACCAGAAATCATTGTCAGCCAATTCTTCACAGATGGAGGTGGTTTTTACATTGCAAACAATAAAAGTACACCTGGCAATTTTTCTTTTGATGCATTCAGTCAAAATAACAGCTCAGGTACATTTGTGAATTTAAAGGTTGCTGACATCAATAATGATGGAAAACCGGATATCGCAGCTACCTTATTCTTAAGCTCTACAATTGCCTTTTTTATCAATCAAACATCGAGTGTTGGAGCCAACCCAACCTTTTCAAGTGCACAGCAAATTGCAACAAGTGCCAGACCATGGGGTATAGATCTTTCCGATATGGATGGAGACGGGCTAAACGATTTTGTGATTGCAACGGTAGGTACTGGTTTGTCTGTGAACATATTAAATAATACTGGAAGTGGATTTAACACAGTATCAATACCTGTAACTTACATAAACAGAAATATAAAAGCAGCTGATATCGATGGAGACACTAAACCAGATCTGGTATTTTCCAGTGTAGACGATGAAGCTAACGGAATAAATGCCTCCCGCATATCTATACTAAGAAACAACCAGTGCGTCACGCCAGTCATAGAGCCTGGAGGGCCAATCTCATCTTGTAATGGCAATACATCAACGCTCACAACGCAAAGTATACCGGGTGCCACATATGAGTGGCGCAGAGATGCTACGCTGGAGAAAACTGGAGCTGATAACTTTATTGATGCCGCAGTTTCAGGGGATTATACCGTAACTGTAATAAGTGAAGGTGGCTCCTGCACTGAAGTTTCAACAGCAGTTACAGTAGAAGTAAAAGCAGCCGGTGCCTTACCACCAGGCAGCATAATTTCACCAAGTGAACCTGTATGCATTGGTGGTACATTAACCCTGGAGGCAGCTAATATAGGTGCTACAAAATATGAATGGAGAGGCCCACAGGGTTACACAGCGACAGGACGCATCAGCAGCCCGACCATCAATGATTTTCGATTTGCCAACACTGGCCGATATTACCTTGATATTTATTCCGGTGACTGTGTGATCGAAACTGTGAGTATACTTGTAGAGGCTATCAATTCTCCGGAATTCTCTGTCTCTCAGTCGGGCTCAGGCACCTATTGTGAAGGGAGTCCGGTTACACTATCCATATCACCCAATAACCCTGGTTTTACCTACCAATGGTATAACGACTCTGGTTTGATATCTGGAGCAACTGGTATTTCTTACTCTCCCACTGTTTCAGGCAATTATTATGCAGAAGCATCAGACACTATGAACCCGTCATGCCCGGCTATAGCCACAAATAATCTTAGTGTAGAGATATTATCACTGCCAACAGCAGACTTTTCTTCATTGAATAATTCCTGCACAAACGTCTCCATACAGTTTACAGATGTATCAACGCTAGAAAATTCAAATGTTAGTTATTTGTGGGATTTTGGAGATGGTGTGACTTCAACGCAACAAAACCCGTCTCACTCCTACCAGGATGCTGATACTTATAATGTTACGCTCACAGTTAATTATAATGATCTAAGTTGTAGTGATCAAATCACCAAACAGATAAAAATCGAAGGCCAGGTAGACATATCAATAACAGCTTCAGCAACATCATTTTGCGAAGGTGACGAAGTAGAACTTACCGTTCCTGAAGGATTTGAAAATTACAATTGGAGTACTGGTGAAGCTACAGCCAGTATCAATGTAACAGAAGGAGGCACATACTCAGTATCGTTGACAGACGAATTAGGTTGCCTTGGGGAAGCAGAAATAGATTTAACAAAATTAACATCACCTGAGGTTGAAATCATCAGTTCCCGAAACAATATAGCCCCAGGCGAAGCTGTAATAATCACGGCTTCAGGACTTGCTTCATTCAACTGGGAGCCAGATTCAATCGTAAATGACCCCTCCTCTGCTGAAATTGAAGTAAACCCATTCTTCACCACGCTTTTTTCCGTCAATGGAGAAGGTGCTAATGGCTGTCCTGGTTCCGCAGAGATAGAAATCAGAGTCCTTCAAGATAAAATTGGAAGCTTGCTAACCCCTAAAAAATACTTTTCACCCAATGGCGATGAAAAAAATCAGTTTTGGGAAATTGAAAAAATTGACCAGTTCAATATATGCGGGGTAGAAATATTTGATCAGGCTGGTAATAAGCTGTTTGATGCCAAACCATACAACAACGATTGGGAAGGTACCTATGGAGGTAAAAAGCTACCAAGTGGTGTCTATTACTACGTAATTAAATGCGATGATGTCGGAATTGTGAAATCTGGAAGCATAACCTTACTAAAGTAATTTTAAAGCCCTCGCAGAAAAACTTGCATTTTTTAGGTGATTTGACGCGGTATAGTGAGATTTTTCTATTTAATTGGCACTCAAATTAAAGATTTTCTTACATCAACTGTTACCTATTGCCGGTTTGAACAATTAAAGATTAAAGTTGGCTACTTTATTTTTTGTCTATAGTGAGGTCTATTTTTCAACTAATACTTACTAAAATGAAAAGATTGTTATTAACCCTGCCTGTCTTTTTGCTTATGCTGATGGCGACCTCAGCAACAGCTCAGGAAGCTTGCGGCAGTACTTGTGGTGACGGTATAGATAATGATGGAGATGGTTTTATCGATTGTTTCGATTCAGACTGTGCCAGTTGTACAGAGTGTGATGGCTTCTACACAGGTAATGATGCCTCTTGTGAAGCTACTCCATCGGAATTTCCGGCATTCTCCCTGGCCATGGATTTTTCCTCCCCGAATAAAACAGCCAACCACATCGGTAGAATAGCAATCGGTGATCTTGATAGAGACGGTATACCAGAAATTGCCACTCAAAACAGGTATACTGATGAAGTATACATTTTGAATGGAAATGACGGTTCGGTAAAAGCTGTAGCTGATGTAAAAAATCCCCGTTGGAGAATATCAATGGCCAACGTAGAAGATGACAATTGCGGTGAAGTATACGCTATTGATTATGAATACATAGACCCTCCGGGAAGAAATAACGCTTATCGTGAGTATAGAATTGTGGCTATGGATTGTAACCTCGATCCAAAGTGGACTTCAGAAGCCTTCGAAGCAGACCCTGTTCATTTAGGTTATGCCGACTTTGATCGTGATGGCCAGCCTGAGATGTATTATAAAGACGAGATCAGAGATCCTGTAAACGGTACACGCCTCGTAGCTGGTAATGACGGCCAATGGAATAACCTTAATGCCGGACCGGTTGCCGTAGATATTTTAGGTGATGAGGACCTGGAATTGGTGTCTGGTGGTAAAATATACAGCGTAAACCTTGGATCAAGAACTGCAGATGCTGGTAACCTTACAGAAATCGCCAGTATGCCAATCCCTTACGCAGTTAAGCATTCTGAAAACTCTACAAGTGTAGCAGACTACAATTTAGATGGCTTTCTTGATGTAATTGCCAGTGGTGAAGATGCAAATGGTGTAACCACTGTCTTTTTCTGGGATGTACAAAATAATACAGTAAAGACCTTTAGCGATCCATTAACGGCTGCCGAAACAGGTAACAACGATTACCTAAAAGGCTGGAGAGGCGGTACCGGTAGGTTAAATATCGGTGACCTTGATGGTGACGGGCAACTCAATGTCTCGTTCGTTTCTGGTAGATATCTCTATGCGTTAGATGAAAACTTTGAAATAGTTGATGGACAAACTGGTAGTTGGAGAGTTGTAATTAATGAAGAAACTTCAGGCTATACAGGCTGTACTTTGTTCGACTTTAATGGAGATGGACAAATGGAAGTTGTATATCGTGATGAGCAATGGTTATATATTATTAAAGGAGAAGACGGTAGTGTGTTTACACAACAACGATGCATCTCCCGTACCAATGTTGAATACCCCATCGTAGCAGATGTTGATGCGGATGGCTCAACAGAAATTTGCGTACCATGCGGAACCGATGATGCCGATGCGTGGGCAAACTTTAATAACCTTAGCTATTCTGAAAATTCTCAGGTTAGAGTATTTAAGTCAGGTGGCGAGCCCTGGGTTCCGGCAAGACGTTTATGGAATCAGCATGGTTATTTCAATGTAAATGTTAATGATGATTTAAGTATCCCTGTAAATCAGCAAAAACATCATTTGGTGTGGTCGACAGGCAGCTGTACGCAAGGCCCTAATAGACCTCTTAACGGATTTCTCAACCAATCGCCTTTCTTAAACTCAGAAGGTTGTCCTACTTATGCAGCGCCTGATTTGGCGATCGTAGATAATTCTCTTGTAATCAATCAACCAGATTGCCCGGATACTGATTTTACGGTTACGTTTGAGTTTGAAAACATTGGTGATGTTGAGTTAACGGGTAATGTCCCGGTTTCATTTTATGAAGGTGACCCAACCCAACCAGGAGCCATCAAATTAGGCACAGAAACGCTTTCGCTCAACAGACTTGGCATTGGCCAGGTACAAACTGCCTTAGATCTGCCAGTAACAGGTTCAGGCAATTCATTTACATTATTTGTAGTACTCAATGATGCAGGTACAACAGTACCAACGCCTATCTCATTACCAAATACTGACTTTTTAGAATGTGATTATGGCAATAACATAGAGTCAGGTGACGTAATACCTAATCCGTTTGCGCTGTCTGCAGAAAAAACTGACAATATAGTTTGTTCTGGTGCTTCAGTACCTCCTAATGGTTCTGCCAGAGCTTTTAGATTTGTGGGTGGTGTAGAAAATACTACAGATTATGACTTTTACTGGTTTAATGGCACCTCTGCATCAGGTGCACCTGATTACACCGGAGCTATATATTCAGGCCTGGCTGCTGGTACTTACTCAGTGTACGCCACGCATAAAACTGCTCACTGTAATTCAGATACAGTACAAGTAGTAATTGTAGATGTTGAAAAGACAATAAGTGCAGTAATTTCTGTTGATAATGCTTACAATAATTGCCAGAATCCTAATGGCCAATTATCAGTTTCCGTCAATGGTGGAGAGCCTGCAAGTAGATTTAATTACGAGTGGTACGAAGGAAATACAGTTGGAGGCGGTGCAATCATAAGCAAGAGCCATATTGCATCTAATCTTGAGCCCATCGTTTACACAGTTTTAGTTGTAGATAAGGCAACCGGATGCCAGACCATTGAATCTATCGAAGTCCCTGACGAAGCCGTAACACCAGTTGTTAATGCATCAGCTGTTGATATCATTTGCTCTGACGCCAACTCTGGAAGTGTTTCAGCGGATGTGGCAGGCTCAACTTCCGGTTTCACATTTGCCTGGTACCGTGGTACTGTAGAAAAACCAACAGCTGATTTTACAGGTAGCACAGTGAACAGCCTTCCTAAAGGACAATACACCGTAATAGCTACAAACAGTACCACACAGTGTGCTTCTGCGCCTGTAACGGTTACAATAGATCAGACCACAGCACCTACGATCTCAAGCACATCAAACTCACCGATGACTTCATGTGATAGTTCACAGCCAAATGGCGCTGTTAGTGTATCATTCCCTGGTAATCCTTCTGATTTTACTATCGAATGGTTTGCAGGAGCAAACACTTCATCCTCGGTAATCGGTACGACCGCTACCTTGAATAACAGACCTGCTGGTGTTTATACTGTGCGTTTAACAAATGCCGATGGTTGCTCAGTAGCGGAACAAACCACAGTTGCCAGTGAGGTAGTTGTGCCAAATATGAATCTTAGTGCCCAACCGGTAACTACATGTTCTCCTTTTGATGGTACCATCACGGTGAATGTAGACGTTGACTCAGAGAGCGACTATACATTCTCATGGTACAACGGCAGCAGCGTAAAAGCTACTCCTGATTATACCGAAACTGGGAATGTATTAAGCAATCTTGTACCTGGGTTTTATACTGTGCAAGCATTTCACAATACAAGGAACTGTTTAGCTAACTCACAAACCATCGAGGTAATAGACAATGCAACTGTTAACATTACACAGACAGATGCCATTGTTTCTGTTCCAAATGATTGTAACACCAATGACGGTGCGCTTGCAGTAACAGTTAATTCACCTGGTAATGCAAGTGGATTCTTAATTGAGTGGTATGCTGGCTCTGTGGTTTCAGGCTCTCCATTCTTTTCTGAGAATGGTGTTAATACATCACAGGCGAATAACCTAACATCCGGTTTATATACTGTGGTGGCGACAGATCTTGATAACGGTTGTTCTAATACTGAAGTATTCGATTTACCTTATGCAGATGCCCACCAGCTTTCTGTTGTAAATGTAGTTGATGCTACAACATGTAATCCTAATAATGATGGAAGCATTGAAGTTCAATTGACTCCAACCCCTCTTGCAGGTTTCGATGAGTCAAATTATACCATCAATCTGTATGCAGGTAGTGATGTCACGGTTGCTCCTATAGCTACCCAAGCAGGTGTAGCAGGAACTACAAACTACCCTTTCCCTAACTTAGCGAGTGGTAATTATACCATAGAGGCGTTGGCTGATGCATCCTTAGGTAACTGTACAGTATTAGTCGTAGCTGAGGTTGACCTGGTTGCTACTGACCCAGTATTAGCTCAAACCAGTGTTTCTCCAAATGTAAACTGTTCTGGAGCAACAGGAACAGGTGCTATTGAGGTAGAAGTTGATGGTGGGGCGAATCCGGCAAACTTTACTTTTAATTGGTACGAGGGCAGCGATACATCAGCAGATCCTCTAGGCACTACTACGGGTACAACTGCAGGCGTAAACGGTGAAATCGCTGATGATCTTGTGGCAGGTACTTACACGGTAGCAGTGCTTAATATTGCTACTCAGTGTTCTGCAATTGCAACATATAGTGTGGTAGCAAACCCAACTACTGTAAGTATTGCTTCTGCTGACCTTTCGATCACACCATGGTCTAGCTGTACTGCTGATCTAGGTGCAGCTGAAATCACTAACATTCTGGAAAATGGATCTAACGGTAACTTGATAGATTATGACATAGAATGGTTAGATGCAAACCAGAACTTGTTGCCTAATCCTGCTCCAGAGACAGAAATCAGCAATTTAACTCCAGGGATCTATTTCGTGAGAGCTTCAAATGCTGCTACCGGTTGTGCGGCTGCATTGCACGAATTTGAAATAGAAGACACTACAGTTGAGCCTTCTATTATACTTAATACTTTCAATAACCCTGAAAGGTGTGAAAGTAGTGATGGTAGTCTTTTCGTGGAAGCTGTGGGGCCTTCCAGCTATACATATCAGTGGTATGATGGGACTGACAATACCGGAACCCTTGGTACAGCAGGTCAGACTTATGCTAGTCTGGGTGCTGGTTTTTATACGATAGAAGTTGAAGACACTAATACCGGCTGTCTATACTACGAAACATATGAATTGGAATTGCAAGTCAACCCGGTAGTCATCGTTGCGTCAGCTACGCCTGTTACAAATTGTGATAGTCCTGATGGATCGGCTTTCGCTGTAGTTACTTCTGATGGTACGTTTGATTTTACATGGAGAAACTCTAGTGGAGCTATTGTAGCTTCAACCACTAACTCAGGTGGAACAGCCTCAGATGCCCTTAATTTACCAGAAGGTGTTTATACTGTAACTGCTACTGATCGGAATGATTCATTCTGTGAGAACTCTGCTACGGTTACTATTACTAATGAGCAGATTACACCTAATCTTGTGGTTGAAGAACTTGCACCAATGACAGTATGCGATGACAGCAAGGCTAATGGAGTAGCTCGAGCAACCGTAGAGGGTGGTTTTGTTGGTTATAGGTTTGATTGGTTTGCTCAGGATAATACCACCAATAATCCTAATTATACAGGAGTTGAATTTTCAGGTTTGCAGGCTGGACAATACAGGGTTATTGCAACTGATCTTATTACGTTTTGCACGAGTACGCAAACTGTGGACATAACTGAGAACCTTCCACAAGTTTCAGATCCGACTGTACTTGTTTTGAGCCATGATACGCATTGTACTCTCGATATTGGTCAGCTTCAGGCACATATAGATGGAAACACCAGCAATTATACATTTGATTGGTATATGGGTAGTGAAGTGAGAAGCAATGAAGACTTTACTGGTGAGATTATTTCAGATCTTGCTGCAGGTCAATATACAGTTGTAGCAACAAGCCTGATTACGGGTTGTGTGTCAAATCCTGTGACCACAGAGGTTCTTGAAATACTTGAATATCCAGAAATGGAGTTTGAAATTGGAAATGCTTCTTGCGGTACTAATGATGGTTTTGCCTTAATGAGACTGACAAACGATGTCGAAGTAGAATCAATCGTATGGACCGGTGACAACCTTACAAGCCCTGTATTAGGCCCTAATCTAACAGAGACTTTTGAAGGTTTGTATACCATTACTATTACGACTGCTCTTGGATGTGAAGTGACTGAAGAGGTGGAAATTAAGACTGAAGTAAATCCGTTCAATGGAATTTCGAGAGGTAACGGAGGACAAAATGACTTCTTCAAAATTGACTGTATCTCTAGTTTCCCTGAAAACGTAGTTAAAATCTTCAATAGAGCAGGAACACTTGTATATGAAACACAAGGGTATGATAATGCTTCAAAACTATTTGACGGAGTATCTAACAAAGGCATGAGCCCAATAGGCACAGACCTTCCGGATGGTACTTATTTTTACGTAATTGATAAAAATGATGGTTCTAAGCCACTATCAGGATATCTTGAAATTGTAAACTAATTTTTTAAATGAAGACAAGTGTTCAAACTATAACACGTCTACTTTTTGGCCTTATATTATTAATGGCTGCTGCTGGGACCGTCAGGTCTCAGCAGTACCCTATTTATTCACAGTATATATTCAATGGCTTGGTACTAAACCCTGCTTACGCAGGAAGTCATGTACAATTTAGTGCCACGGCTATGTATAGAAACCAATGGGTAAACTTCGATGGTGCCCCAAAAACACTAACCTTTAGTGCACACACTGCCTTATTTAATGGCCGTGTAGGTACAGGTTTGTTAATTACTGATGATCAGATTGGTAGCTATTCTAATAAGAATATTTATGGTAGCTACAGCTACATCATTAAAACCCCAGCCGGAAAACTTGCCATGGGATTGCAGGCGGGCATGAATATCTTAAGTGCTGACTTTAGCGCTTTAAACCTTGACAGCCCTGATGACCCATCTTTTGCTAATTTTAATAATAAAATAAAGCCAAATTTTGGTGCAGGCCTGTACTTCCATAATGATTTATTTTTTGCCGGTTTTTCTGTACCGTTTTTACTCAACAGCGGTTTTGAAAAAGCTGAGATAGAAAATGCTATCAACGAAATAAGATCCGCACGGTATTATTATCTTAATGGTGGTGTTACTATTCCACTCAACAGAATGAAAAGTGTACAACTTGTGCCCTCTCTTTTAATAAGAGCACAAGAAGGCTCTCCTTTGAGTTTGGATATTAACGCTGGCGTTATTTTTTATGAGTTATTAAGTGTAGGCGCTTCTTATAGAAATATAGATGCCATAGTTACCTACATAG
>NZ_SMMD01000418.1 GCF_009711475.1 Fulvivirga aurantia | reverse complement strand
TCAAAAAAGAAAACGTTTTTTGAGGCAGTCCTTATTTTTTAATCAAAAAGTCCTGAGCTTAAGTAGCGATCTCCACGGTCGCAAACGATAAAAACAATCACGCCCGAGTCAATTTCGTTGGCTACCTGCAAGGCGGCAGTCAAAGCTCCCCCACTGCTCATACCAGACATTATACTTTCTTCCATAGAAAGTCTTCTTGCCATTTTTCTGGCATCATCTTCACTAACATCAATGGTTCGGTCTACTCTTTCTTTCTCAAATATTTTCGGCAAAAACGCGGGAGACCATCGCCTGATACCCGGTATTTTAGATCCTTCCGTTGGTTGAGTTCCTACAATCTGTATATTTTGATTTTTCTCTTTTAGATATCTGGATACTCCCATTATTGTACCAGTGGTGCCCATGGCCGAAACGAAGTGTGTTATCTTTTGATCGGTGTCTCTCCAGATTTCTGGACCTGTGGTGCGGTAGTGCATTTTATAATTATCAGGATTACCAAATTGGTTCAGCATATGATAGCCATCTTCATTGGCCATTTTCTCAGCCAGCTCTCTGGAGTATTCGATGGTTTTTTCACCTGGTGTGAGTATCACTTCTGCCCCATATGCTTTCATCGCTTGTCTTCGCTCTACGGTCGCAGTTTCCGGCATAATAAGCGTCATATTTACGCCCATCGATTGCGCAATCATTGCCAGGGCTATTCCAGTATTTCCACTAGTCGCTTCTACCAGTTTATCGCCTTTTTTTATTTCACCACGATCCAACGCACCCTTTATCATACCATAAGCTGCCCGATCCTTTACGCTTCCTCCAGGGTTTTGCCCTTCTAACTTTCCGTATATCGTAACATTAGAGTTTGTGTTTATATTCTTAATTTCTACAAGTGGTGTATTACCTATGAGATCAAAAAGGGTCATAATTATTTTTGGCTAATTGAAGGTTTGGTTGATTCTCTTGAGTTTTGAAGGCCAACCTGATAATAAATTTTTGAATTTGGTGGTACACTTTTGGTCAACCATACATTTCCACCAATTACGGAAGATTCACCAATGATAGTTTCACCACCTAAGATAGTAGCTCCAGCGTATATGATCACGTGGTCTTCTATGGTTGGGTGTCGCTTTACTTGTGATTGAGCTTTGTCAACACTTAATGCACCTAAAGTTACTCCCTGATAAATTTTGACGTGATTACCAATGATTGTTGTCTCTCCTATCACAACTCCGGTACCATGATCAATGCAGAAATGCTCACCGATGTGCGCGGCAGGATGAATGTCAATTCCGGTCTTACTGTGAGCCAACTCTGTGATAGCTCTGGGTATTTTTTCGACATTAAGAAGTAAGAGCATATGACTAACGCGATAAGCAGCGATAGCGTAAAAACCAGGATAAGACCTTACTACTTCATCTCTACTTCTGGCGGCAGGATCACCGCTATAAGTTGCCTCAATATCGAGTAGTAATTGATCGTAAAGTTTTGGAATGAATTCGAAAAACTCGTGGGCCACATGTTTGCTATCCAGATCTTTTTGATGGCTGAGAAGATCGGCCATTTCCACTTGTAGTCTTTCGAAACCTGTCTTAAGCTGATCAATTTGCTCAACAGGCTCGCTGGAAAAACTTGGGAACAACAGTCCGAGTAGAGTTTGAAACAAATGCTCGATCTTATCAGAAGTCGGGCACTTATCACAGGCTTTGTGAGCGTCAAAAATTCTATTTACAAAAGACTCCTTCATGATTATACCACAACGGCTCTTTTGTGATATTGTTTGCAATCAGATGAGCAATAAAATCATGATGCGTTTTGATAAAGCATGCTTATTTCATTTTCGTATTTGCTATGTATTGCCTTGCGTTTAAGTTTTAATGTTGGCGTGAGTTCTCCACTGTCAATTCCCCAAGGCTTGCTCAACAAAGTATACTTTTTTATTTTCTCATACTGGGCAAAGTTCTCGTTCAAACGAGCTATCTCTTCATCAAACTTTTTGAGTATTCGCTCATGTTTGATCATTTCAGCATCTGTAGTGTAGGTAATTTTCTTTTGAGTACACCAATCTTTGAGGGCATCAAAAGCTGGCAAGATAAGGGCTGCAGGAAATTTTTGTTGTTCGCCAACCACAATGAGCTGCTCTATGTACAGCGACTCTTTGAATTTATTTTCTAAATATTGCGGGGCGATATACTTACCGCCAGAAGTTTTAAATATTTCTTTTTTACGATCTGTGATTTTGAGAAATCGTCCTTCTACCATTTCACCTACATCACCAGTGTGAAACCAGCCATCCTCATCAATCACCTCGGCCGTGGCGTCTGGTCGGTTGTAGTACCCCATCATCACATTTGGTCCTTTCACCAATATTTCTCCATCTTCAGCAATTTTAACTTCTACATCTTTAAGCAGCGGTCCAACACAGCCAATTCTTGCATTTTCTGGTTCTGCGCGGGTAAAGCTTACTCCGGGAGAAGTTTCAGTGAGGCCGTAGGCCTCCAAAATTTTTATTTGTCCGGCCCAAAAAACACGAGCCAACCTCGGTTGTAAGGCAGCA
>NZ_SMMD01000111.1 GCF_009711475.1 Fulvivirga aurantia | reverse complement strand
GCCAAAGTTGCGGGCTCTGAAGTCATCTTCGTAAGCAAGTATATCTGCAAATATACCCTTACCTTCTCCAAGGTATGAATGGCCCCACTCAAATCTTGCTTCTACTATAATGGTTTGTTTGGGTACAGGCTCAAACACCAGGCCCGATGCAAAGATAACTCCTAGCTGAACTCTGTTCGGGGCCTCAATATATTGCTTTTCAAAATCAGGCAATTCCGGGTCAAAATCAAAATCTACTTTGTATTCCAGTTTACCAATATCATTCTCATCAAGTTCGCTGGATTTTAGCGTCCCATTTCCCTTCCACCAGTAGTTTACATTTGGGCCAACACCTAAAAACCACTTAAACTCTGAGCCTTGAAACTGCGACTTAAAATCAATCCTGTAGATAATAGGCACGTTGAAATAGTGATAAACAGCTCTATTTTCTAATGCAGGGTCTTCTTTTCCCTCAACCTTTTTACCTTTTCTTGTATAGGTAAAATCGGCCTGTAGAAAGAATCTATTTCTCACTTTGAATGCGGTTGTAAAACCACCA
>NZ_SMMD01000379.1 GCF_009711475.1 Fulvivirga aurantia | reverse complement strand
TAACACCTAACGATATGATGATTCTTATTGTTGAATCAATTATGAAATTTGGGTGCTCAAAAACAAACGAAAGGTAAACTAATACGGCAGAGATAATAACATAAGGTGTAACCTTTTTAAAATTATAGGGGATTGGGTAATGCTTTTTTCCTGTAAAGTAGCACGCCAACATCATGGTGAGGTAACAGAGTACAGTGGTTATCGCGCTTCCCAAATAACCTATAATGGGGATTAGTAAGACATTGCCAATGATAGTAACGGCAGCACCTAAGATACTGAAATAGGTGCCGTAGATAGTTTTATCAGTAATCTTAAACCATACATTGAGGTTTACATAAATACCATAAAGAAATTTACCCAAAAGAAGAATTGGTACCAGGTATAAGGCCACTCTAAACTCAGGCTTTCTCAGAAAAATTTCTGCAATAAGGTTAACATTAAGTGAGACCACAACGAGCATGAGCAAACTAAGCAGAATGAAATAATGCATGACCTTGGCAAATAGGGCAGGGGCGTTTTTATCGGCTGCATTGCTAAAAAAGAAAGGCTCACCAGCATACCTAAATGCCTGAATGGCGAGCAACATAAAAATGCTCAGCTTAAAAGTCTGGCTGTAGACCCCAACAGCAGCTTCACTATTCATGGAAGCATAAAAATCATCAGGTAATAGATTTTTCAGCATGATGGTACCAAGCATTTCGTTGACCATACCAGCTACACCCATAATCATGATAGGTGTTGCATACTTTATCATTGGCTTCACTACCTTCTTACTTATTGTAATGCGTATGGAAGCAATGTATTTCCATAAGAAGGGTAGAAAGAGTGCATTGGCGATAAGATTTGCCAAAACGATATATCCAATACCCAGCGAAGAATCATAGATATTAGAAAATGTCTCAAACTTGCTGAGATAAGGTAATAAGAGTAAGAAAATCAGTTGTAAGCCTACATTAGCAAAGATATTCCCAACCTTCAGAGCAGCAAATAGCTTGGCTTTGTTTTCATGTCTTAATCTGGCAAAAGGAATAGCCAAAATACCATCTATCCATAAAATAATGGCCAACCATATAATCAGAAGGCTAACATCAGGATAGCCTATTAGACTGGCAACAGATGACGCATTAAGTATGATTAAAGTGCTTAGCAAAGTACTAATGCCAATCACTGTGGTGCAGGCTGCGTTATAGCTTACCTTGCTACTGCCTTTATTAGCAAACCTAAAAAAGGCCGTTTCCATACCGAAAGTATAGATAACATTTATAATTCCAATATAAGAATACAGATAGGCGAAAACCCCAAGTTCTGTAGGGAGAAAAACCTCTGTATGTAGCATTACCAGTAGGTAGTTGATCGACCTACCGAGAATGCTACTTACACCATATATTGCTGTATCGCCAGCTAAGCGCTTGAGCTGACTCATGGGCTGATTTTTCTAAGCTCCGGTAAATTCCGGTTTTCTTTTTTCGATAAATGCCTGAGTACCTTCTTGAAAGTCTTCGGTTTTTGTACAGTTAGAGAAACTATTTGCTTCTGTCTGGAAGCCATTTTCTTCGGACGTATAATAAGCGTTTACACAGTTGATTACCATGCCAACGGCAAGAGGTGCCTTTGCGGTGATTTTGCTGGCGATTTTTTTGCTCAATACCATCAACTCTTCTTTAGACTCTACCACATGGTTTACCAGGCCTACTGATTTAGCGTCATTGGCGCTTAGCATATCACCAGTCATCATCAGCTCGAGTGCTTTGCCTTTGCCAACTAATTGGGTAAGTCTTTGGGTGCCTCCATAACCTGGTATAATACCAAGGTTTACTTCAGGCTGGCCAAATTTAGCATTTTCAGAAGCTATACGTATGTGACAAGCCATGGCAAGTTCGCAGCCACCGCCAAGAGCGAAACCATTGACAGCTGCAATTACTGGTTTTTCACACTGTTCAATCAGAGAAAATACCTCCTGGCCATTTTCTGCGAATTTTCTTGCATTAAGCTCATTCAATTCGGCAATCTCTTTGATGTCAGCTCCAGCTACAAAAGCCTTTTCTCCGTCTCCGGTTATTATGATTCCTTTTACTTCTTTGTTATCGTATGCATCTTGTATAGCAGTGCGCAGCTCCTCGATAGTAGCAACATTTAGTGCATTTAAACTATCTGGCCTCGTGATGGTGA
>NZ_SMMD01000095.1 GCF_009711475.1 Fulvivirga aurantia | reverse complement strand
GTACTGAATCAGATAGTTGGGTGATACATCTAATCGCTTATTTAAAAAGATAGAAAACCCGCCATGCAATTTTATCATTCTAGCCAGCTCACCATCAGCACTGCTAAAAAAACTGGCATTTGGCTCGTTTAAGTTTTCGATGCTGAAACCTGTAAAAGCGCCAAATTCTTTAAGCTCATATCTTTTTTTACTCTTGTAGTTCCACATCATCCCAATGCTTACTGTAGGGTAAAAAACGCTATTATCTACTCCACTTATTTCTGGATTAGTACTTCCATCGTAACCGATCAATGGGTTGTATTGAGATGACCATTGAAATTTGCCAAAATCGATATTTTTCTGATAGCCTCCCAGTAAGCCACCTACCGTAATTACGTTATTGCCACTTCTTGTGAGATGTAGATTATATGCAAATGCAAAACTCACACCCGTAGAAGTAAATTCACCACTCTGCCCGGTTTCATCCCTAAAA
>NZ_SMMD01000094.1 GCF_009711475.1 Fulvivirga aurantia | reverse complement strand
GTACTGAATCAGATAGTTGGGTGATACATCCAATCGCTTATTTAAAAAGATAGAAAATCCACCATGCAATTTTATCATTCTGGCCAGTTCACCATCTGCACTGCTAAAAAAACTCGCATTTGGCTCGTTTAAGTTTTCGATACTAAAACCTGTAAAAGCTCCAAATTCTTTGAGCTCATATCTTTTTTTACTCTTGAAGTTCCACATCATCCCAATGCTTACTGTAGGGTAAAAAACGCTATTATCTACTCCACTTATTTCTGGATTAGTACTTCCATCGTAACCGATCAATGGGTTGTATTGAGATGACCATTGAAATTTGCCAAAATCGATATTTTTCTGATAGCCTCCCAGTAAGCCACCTACCGTAATTACGTTATTGCCACTTCTTGTGAGATGTAGATTATAAGCAAACGCAAAACTCACACCTGTTGAAGTAAACTCACCACTCTGCCCGGTTTCATCCCTAAAA
>NZ_SMMD01000259.1 GCF_009711475.1 Fulvivirga aurantia | reverse complement strand
ATTAGGGTAAGTATTAAAATCTGCAAGCTGACCATAGCGTACAGCTATGTTGGAGGCTAAATAAGATTCTTCACCTTCTAAAGTTTCAGATTGGCCTGACAGTCTTCCATTAGCCAATTTTGAGGCCTCATCGATACCGCTGCATTTAAATGGCAATCTCAACTGATAATATAAGGTAGCTTCCGTAGCCTCAGTGTCGGTATACGAGGTAACATAGTCTGGCAAAACTGCTAATTCTTCCATATTATCAGGGCTAGTACCTCTATACAACGTTAGGTTGTTATAGTCAATACCTTCGTACTGCTGCCAAATGAGATTAATATTATTATCCAAACCTTGGTTTACTGTCAGATGAATCGGGCTATGAAAGTCGCTTAATTCAGATTCGACACCACAGCTTACACTTGTTATTTTGTATCTATATGTCCTTTTATCATTTTCGGCATCACTATGTACAAAATAATTATCAGTGTTTGACCCAAGTCTGATATAATCCTGATTAGAAATTTGAGCATAAACATAATAGGCTTCTGCATCCTCGGCCAACTGCCAGGTGATATAATTTCCTGCACCACTTGGATTATTGGTAATAGCACAGATCGTTGGTGTCTGTGGAACTTCTCTCATCACATCAAAGTTTGTCTGCTCCAACCTACATCCCATTTCATCATATATTTTTATATTACTTTTTACATCTTTTTGATCAAAAGTAAACTTACCTCTCTTCCCAATTCTCAATAAATCCATTTGATCGTTTCCATATTCTGGAAAGATAAAATCATCATTGTTGAACCAAAGTATTGGCATACCTGGCACAAATCCAAGCTCATAACCTTTAGCTAAAGCAAAATCCAATGTTAGATTTTCATTATAAACCAATGCAGCTGTATTGTAGTTTACTTGTGATTCAACCACCTCCCCTGGTTCTAGATATAGATTATTTAAATCTGCTGTAATATATATTTTACCATTATCTCCAGTGCGCAAATCATGCATTTCTTCAAAGGAAGGAAACAAAGCATTTGTTATTAAACGATAAGCTATTAAACTGCCATCGTTATCATTGTATTTGCCTAAAAAGAATACCGGATTTTCTTGTTGTTCACCTTCAATATATACTTCAGCACCCATGAGATGGGTGACAGCATAGACGTGACCTTTTTCGTCATATGTTAATTGTGGCACTGCATCTGGCCCATGACCTCGACCAGGCATTTTAGCCCAAATTACCTTACCATCAGTATCAAGCTTTGCTATAAAGGGGTCGCTTGTAGTTAGCGGAAGGGTACTTAAAGTGATACCATCAAAATAAATTCTGCTGGTAAAGGAACCTGATAGATAAATATTCCCGGAATTACTTATGTGTAAATCA
>NZ_SMMD01000204.1 GCF_009711475.1 Fulvivirga aurantia | reverse complement strand
AGAGCTTCTGCAAATGCGCAACAACAGCCGCATAAAATTTTATTCGGATCAGGTACGACTACCAGAGCTATAAAAACCCTTCAGGAACTATTTCTTATATAACTGGCTTTGCATAAGGATGGAAAGCAAAGACTATATTATCAAGGTATTAAAGTCTAAAACCTTTTATGCGGTATTACTGATTGTTTATTTGGTGAATAGTGCCATGACAATAAACAGAACACATAATACCGACAAATTAGAGAGGTATTATGGCTCGACAGGCCACGGTTATGCCACAGCTGCTATTGCAGAACCAATCGAGGAGTTGATACCTTTTGCTCTTGAGCAACTTGGCAAGCCTTATCGATATGGGGCCAAAGGACCTAACAGCTTTGACTGTTCTGGTTTTACAGGATATGTTTTTAGAAACTTCGATATAAAGCTGTCAGCTTCTGCACGCCTACAGGCGAAACAAGGTGTTGAAGTATCTAAAGAGGAGGTGCTGCCGGGTGATCTGGTTTTCTTTAAAAGTCCGACCAGTGGAAATGAGCAAATTGGCCATGTAGGTATAGTAGTAAGTGCGAGCAAGGAAGAGGGTATAGAATTTATTCACAGTAGCACATCCCGAGGTGTACGAATCGATAACCTCAAAACAAGCAGACATTATAGCAAGCGGTATCGCGGAGCACGGAGAGTACTTTAGTCAATGAGCAATTAACAATTAGCAATGAGCAATCAAGTAACCTCCGATATGCAGGATTGAGGAAGACGAACAGTATTGTTACAGTTATAGAGTGAGACTCTTCGCTGCGCTCTGAGTAACGTTAAGTTTATAAAGATCCCTCATAATAATTTCGGGATTGCGGATCAAGTCCGCAATGATAACTTTCAGAGTTGCTTATCAGAATAAAATAGAATAATCACAGAGTTTAGTAAAGCACATTGATTCCATCCCTCCAAGGGATGGAATC